>JAJBVQ010000223.1 GCA_020859745.1 Rikenellaceae bacterium | reverse complement strand
CCGCTGAGCCGATACCCCCCGCCAACAATGCCCAGTCGTTCCCGCAGTGACCCAACGGGTCATATCTGCGGATCCGCTTACGGTCAACCGGTATGTGCGCCGCGCGCATTGCCGTGCTTCCGTTCGAAAGCATGCCTCCGTCCCCCGGCTTGAGCTGATTGTCTTGGTTTTCCATCCGTCGTAAAATTTAAAATGCTGACAAATATAGAATCAATTACTGAAAAAATTGCAAAATTCGCCGTACAATCCCCCAAACGCGCCTCCGGGTATGAAAATCCCGGAAAATAGCGTATATTTGCCCACACACATTTGCGCCGCGAAAATGCTGTAAGTGTGTTATAGTTTTGATATACAATCAATTAATTCATAAACCACAACAAAATGTCCAACGTAAAACGCGTTTATTCGTTCGGTAACAAAAAAGCCGAAGGAAACGGCAAGATGAAAGAACTGCTCGGCGGCAAAGGGGCCAACCTGGCCGAAATGAACCTGATCGGTATTCCGGTACCGGCCGGTTTCACCATCACCACCGAAGTATGTACCGAATTCTATACCCACGGCAAAGAGGGCGTGATCGCCATGATCAAGCCCGACGTCGAGAAAGCCATGAAAGAGGTCGAAGCACAGATGGGCATGGAATTCGGTTCCACCGCCAACCCGCTGCTGATGTCCGTCCGTTCCGGCGCCCGCGTGTCGATGCCCGGTATGATGGACACCATCCTGAACCTCGGTATGAACGACCAGGCCGTGCAGGCTGTGGCCAAGCGCAGCGGCAACGAACGTTTCGCGTGGGACTCGTATCGTCGTTTCGTGCAGATGTACGGTGACGTGGTGCTCGGCATGAAACCCGAATCGAAAGAAGACCACGACCCGTTCGAAGTCATCATCGAAGAGATCAAAGCCAAGCGCGGCGTTGAGAACGACACCGAGCTGACCGCCGACGACCTCAAAGAGATGGTCGCCAAATTCAAGGCAGCCGTTAAGCAGCAGACCGGCAAAGACTTCCCCGATGATCCGTGGGAACAGCTTTGGGGCGCCATCTGCGCCGTGTTCGAAAGCTGGATGAACGAACGCGCCATCCTCTACCGCCAGATGCACAAGTATCCGTCGGAGTGGGGGACCGCTGTGAACGTGCAGGCCATGGTATTCGGGAACATGGGGGACAACTCCGCCACCGGGGTGGCCTTTACCCGCGACGCCGCTACCGGCGAAAATATCTTCAACGGGGAGTACCTGGTGAACGCGCAGGGCGAGGACGTGGTAGCCGGTATCCGCACCCCGCAGCAGATCACCGTCGAAGGGTCGCGCCGCTGGGCCAAACTGCAGGGCATCAGCGAAGAGGAGCGCAAAGCCAAATACCCGTCGCTCGAAGAGGTGATGCCGTCGGTCTACAAAGAGCTCGACGAAATTCAGAACCATCTGGAAACCTACTTTAAAGATATGCAGGACATCGAGTTTACCATCCAGGACGGTAAGCTGTGGATGCTCCAGACCCGCTCCGGGAAACGTACCGGCGAAGCGATGGTGCGCATGGCCATGGAGATGCTCTCCGAAGGGCTGATCGACGAAAAGACCGCCGTGCTGCGCGTGGAACCCGCCAAGCTCGACGAACTGCTGCACCCGGTGTTCGACAAGGATGCGGTCAAAAAGGCTAAAGTGCTGACCAAAGGGCTTCCCGCCTCTCCGGGGGCTGCCACCGGCCAGATCGTATTCTTCGCCGATGATGCGGAGGCTTGGAAAGAGAACGGCAAGGAGACCATCCTCGTCCGTATCGAGACCTCTCCGGAAGACCTGAAAGGGATGAACGCCGCCAACGGTATCCTCACCGCACGCGGGGGGATGACCAGCCACGCGGCTGTGGTGGCCCGTGGTATGGGTAAATGCTGCGTGTCCGGCGCAGGCGGCATCCAGGTGGACTACAAAGCCCGCACCATGACCATCGGCGGCACCGTGCTCAAGGAAGGCGACTGGATCTCGCTGAACGGTTCCACCGGCGAAGTTTACGAAGGCAAAGTGGCTACCCAGGCCGCCGACCTCTCCGGCGACTTTGGCAAACTCATGGACCTCGCCAGCAAATACGCGCATCTCAAGGTTCGTGCTAATGCGGACTCGCCGCGCGACGCCAAGCAGGCGTTCGCGTTCGGGGCGCAGGGTATCGGCCTTTGCCGTACCGAGCACATGTTCTTCGAGGGCGACCGCATCAAAGCCGTGCGCGAGATGATCCTCGCCGACGACGAGCAGGGCCGCCGCAAGGCTTTGGCCAAGTTGCTGCCCATGCAGCGCGAAGACTTCGAAGGGCTGTTCGAGGTGATGGAGGGGCATCCTGTGACCGTGCGTCTGCTCGACCCGCCGCTGCACGAATTCGTACCCCACTTCGAGAAAGAACAGCGCGAAATGGCCGCGGAAATGGGCGTAAGCTACGAAAAAATCAAAGAAAAGGTTGAGGCCCTGGCAGAGGTCAACCCGATGCTCGGCCATCGCGGATGCCGTCTGGGGAACACCTATCCCGAGATCACCGAGATGCAGACCCGCGCCATCATCGAGGCTGCCATGAACGTCAAGAAGAAAGGCGTTCCGGTGCACGTCGAGATCATGGTACCGCTGGTCGGCAACCACAAAGAGCTCAAATACCAGAAGAAGATCATCGACGCCACCGCCGAGGAGGTGTTTGCCGAGCGTAACGACAAGATCAAATACGCCGTCGGCACCATGATCGAAGTACCGCGCGCTGCCGGGACGGCCTACGAGGTCGCCGAAGTGGCCGAATTCTTCTCGTTCGGTGCCAAGGGCCTCACGGAGATGGCCCTCGGGGTCGCGGGCGCCGGCGTCGGGAAATTCCTGC
>JAJBVQ010000059.1:4694-14629 GCA_020859745.1 Rikenellaceae bacterium | reverse complement strand
ACACGCGCTTTATAACGGACTTTATGGAATATTCAGTTTGGGCAACTAGGGGCTTGGACGGGAATATCGGGAATGGACAACAAGCGTGCCAAGGGAAAAATGAGAGCGGGTTTGCATATCCGGGAAAAAGCTATACCTTTGTGGGCTGAAATGTCCTTCGGGGATTTCGTAAGCAACCAATAACCAATCATTTATTCATTTTACGGACAATTTTATGAACCGTTACGAAACCGTTTTCATTGCAACCCCTGTTCTTTCGGACGTGCAGCTGAAGGAACTGGTCGGCAAATTCCAGGGTATCATTACCGAGAACGGCGGCAAAGTGAACTACACCGAAGAGTGGGGTTTGCGTAAGCTCGCCTACCCGATCCAGAAGAAGACCACGGGCTTCTACACCCTGATCGAGTTCGAAGGCGAAGGCGACCTGATCGGCGCCCTCGAAACCCAGTACCGCCGCGACGAGCGCGTGATCCGCTTCCTGACTTTCAAACAGGACAAGTACGCGGCCGAATACGCAGAAAAACGCAGAAACCTTAACGCAGCTAAAACTCAGGAGTAATCATGGCAGCACCGCAATCAGAAATCCGTTACCTCAATCCGGTATCCGTAGAGGTCAAGAAGAAAAAATACTGCCGCTTCAAAAAAGCGGGCATCAAATACGTCGATTACAAAGACGCGGAATTCCTCAAGAAATTCCTGAACGAACAGGGTAAGATCCTGCCCCGCCGCCTGACCGGAACGTCGCAGAAATTCCAGAAGAAAGTGGCCACCGCCGTTAAGCGGGCGCGCCACCTGGCCATCCTGCCGTTCGTAACCGACCTTTTGAAATAATTCATAACCGAGGAGAAGAAGAACACTATGGAAATCATCCTGAAACAAGATGTCGATAACCTCGGCAATAAGGACCAGATCGTAAATGTGCGCCCGGGGTATGCCAACAACTACCTCATCCCGCAGGGTTATGCCGCCGCCGCTACGGCTTCGGCCAAGAAGGTGCTGGCGGAGAAGATCAAGCAGCAGTCGCACAAGGAGGCCAAGATGATGGCCGATGCGCAGGCTGTGGCCGATAAGCTGAACGGCGTGGCCGTGGCTATCGTCGCCAAGGCTGCCGAGGGGGGCAAGATCTTCGGCTCGGTGACTTCGGCTCAGGTGGCCGACGCTATCGAGGCCAAGGGCTTCTCGATCGACAAGCGCAATGTGAAGGTCGATGCGATCAAAGAGATCGGCGAGTACAAGGCTACCGTCAAGATCTACAAGGATATCAAGGCGGAGGTGGCTGTGTCGGTAACGGCTGAGGCTGCTGCTCCGGCGGCTGAGTAATCTTTTCCGAGCCGCCCTTTCCCGGTTTGTCCGGATAAGGGTGGCCGGAAAATTGTTCTGAAGATGTTGTAAAGCGGTCGAGTATTACCGTCTCCGAGCTTTCAAAATCAAAAAAAGGTGCTTGCTCCCTTCCCGGGAACAGACACCTTTTTTGTTTTTTTTAACCGTTCGTTTTATCTCTACCCTTGGAGGGTACTGTTCTCTTTGTGAACAAAGAGGCCCTGTTGGGGCTTTCCCGGCTGTAACTACCCGTTTTGGCGGCGAGCGTAACGAGCCGTGTAGGCCGGAGCCACCCCCGGCGTAGGCCTGCAACTGCGCTTCGCTCGTTTGGGCTACGCTGGCTCCGGCCTATGCAACCCTAGGCGGGCGATTGCGGAGCCTGAGTATATCGGGTAGACACAGCACGCAAGCCCAACGGGCCCGCTTTTTGAAAAAAACGGCAGTTCCATGCGGGTAGTAACTAAACGAACGATAAAACAAAAAGAGTTATGTTATTCACAGGCTATTTACCCTATTACAGAGCAAACCTGCGGTTAGCAGTCCCCGTTATTATCTCGCAAGTCGGGCAATACTCCGTACAGATCGTCGATACCGTGATGGTGGGCCATCTCGGAGAAGCCGTGCCCTTGGCAGGCATATCGTTCGCCTATGCCCTTTCGTGGCCCATCCTGTTCCTCGGCACCGGCGTCGCCATGGGGCTTACCCCGCTGGTCGGGAAAAGCTATGCCCGCGGCGACCGGATGCGCAGTGCATCGCTGTTCAAAAACTCAGTGCTGTTGGGGGTTGTGATGAGCGCCTTGCTGATGGTGCTGCTCGGCGCCATGCTGCCGCTGATGGGCCATATGGGGCAGGACCCCGAGATACTGCCCATCGCCCGCGGCTATATGTGGTACCAGATCGCCTCCGCGCTGCCGATGATGCTTTTCGCCAGCTGCAAGCAATTCCTCGAAGGCGTCGGGAACACCTCGCATACCATGGTGATCGCCATTGTCGGCAACGTGCTGAATATCATACTCAACGGCGCATTGATCTACGGGTGGTGGATATTTCCCGAAATGGGCGCCGTCGGGGCCGGGGCATCTACCTTCATTGCCCGCGTGGTGATGATGCTCCTGTTTGTTCGGCTGATGTTCGTTCATGCCGATTACCGGGACTACCTGCGGCAGTTCCGGAAGGTGAAGATCACCCTGTTCCGCATCCGCAGGCTGTTGAACGTAGGTTTCCCCATCGCCATGCAGCTGTTTATCGAGATGGCCGCCCTGAGCCTGATGGCCGTCGTGATCGGCGTGTTCGGCGCCGTGCCGCAGGCCGCGCACCAGATCGCCGTGAACCTCCCGTCGCTCAGCTTTATGGTCGTGACGGGCCTGTCGGCGGCGACCACCATCCGCGTGAGCCAGGACTACGGGCTGAGGCTCTACCCCTCGATGCGCAAGGCGATGAACGCCTCGCTGCACCTGATTACGGCCTTTACGGTGTGTGCCTCGCTGCTCGTCTTCATCTTCGGACGGCAGATCGCCGGGCTGTTCACCAACGAACCGGCCGTGATCGAAATTGCGACCTACCTCCTGCATTTCGGCTGTATCTTCATGGTGATCGACGGTTTCCAGGGGGTGATACTCGGGGCCCTGCGCGGGCTGACCGAGGTGAAGCGGCCGATGTACTATGCTATTTTTACCTACATCTGCATCTCGGCCCCGGTGGGTTACCTGTGCAGCTTCGTGTGGGGAATGGGGGCGGCAGGCACCTGGGTGGCCTTC
This sequence comes from Rikenellaceae bacterium, assembly GCA_020859745.1. Taxonomy (GTDB): domain Bacteria; phylum Bacteroidota; class Bacteroidia; order Bacteroidales; family Rikenellaceae; genus Rikenella. The sequence continues at coordinate 11,552 of JAJBVQ010000059.1, read as the reverse complement.
ACTACCGGGCTGGCGGTACTCTCGGTGCTCTATTACCGGCTGTTCCGCAAACGCTACCGGCAGCTGGCCGACGCTTCGCCTTTGGCCTGATTCTTGCGAATGCACAGTTACTTACATCCCTGCGCAGGGGTTATATGGATTTATAAAATTATTTATTCACTAAAAAATTCGCGTCATGAATGCTAACACACCGGATGAGGGCCTGGCCACCATCGCTATCGAAAAGCAAACCTCGAAGATCCCTTCGGGCGTCTACCTGACCGTCTCGCTGGCCGCGATGGCCGTTTCGCTGGGGCTGAAACTGTTCCACAAAAAGAACACGGCCCTGTTCATCGGTCAATGGGCCGCCCCGATCCTGATTATGGGGCTGTATAATAAGCTCGTCAAGACCGAAGGGCACGATTAGCCGTTTTACAGTATCCGCCTGAATGGCAAAAGGGGCGTTTCCCGCGATGGGAAACGCCCCTTTCGGTGATCGGACTCCGGATTACCGGGGGATGAAAGCGAAGATCCAGCGCTGCCCCGGAAAAACTTTGCGGGCCCGCAGCACGATCCGGTTTTCGCCCGCCTTCAGGTGGATTTTCGACGGCTCGCGCGTCCAGAAGAGCTGTTCCGGCGTGTAAGGCAGCTCCTCTTCCGGCCGGGCCCACGTGTTGAAATGGAACGCGTACGCACCCGGCTCTTTCCATACCGGCGGATCGACACGCACCCCGTTCACCCGGACTTCGCCTCCCGTTTCCCATTCGCCCTGCCTGCCGATGCCCGGCGAGAGCCGGTTCGAGCGCGACGGCGCTTCGAAGCCCACCTGCGCCAGTATCGTCGTGTCGCGCGGCACCGTGATGACCGTTTCCGCCCACACCTCGCCCGAATCCGGTTTCGGTAGATCCAACGAAGAAAGCAGGGCGTCCACGTCGATCGAACCGCCGTACAGTGTGTGCCATTTCAGCCCCGCCGTGTCGGCCCCGAACTGAGCCGGTTCCGATACCCGCCATTCCAGTGAAGCGTTCGGCCACCAGCAAAACGGTTCCTCTTTCAGTTGTCCGTTCTTGTGTTCCAGCATCCGTCCTTCGAACTCGGCCAGAGCGCGCCCCGCCGGTGATTCCGGGTCGGGGTACAGATTCGGGTTTTGATTGGCCCCCTCGGGCGTCAGCCCCCCGCGCCAGAAACGCTCGGCGAACGGCAGCAAGCCCGACCAAGCGCTACTGTTTCGGATAATCCCCTCCTGGCTCGGCGCCTTGGTATCGTTCCACAGGCAGAGGATGCCCCCCAGCGCCAGCGAATCCCCTTGGGCCTGGTCGCAAGGGTTGTGCAGGAACATCCGCTGGACGAACGAAATCGGGTCGTAGTTGTTCAGGTAGCCCATGTACGAATCCACGAACTGTCCCGCCGCCTTGTTCCTCGTCACGTAACCCGGCGCTTCGGACCATATCTGCCGGACCGTATGCTCCGCCGCGGCGGGCAACCCCGGATCCCACACCATCGGGATGCGGTCGTTTGATACAACCAGACTATCCGCCCAGTGCATGAACTCTTTTGGGTTCGGAATGTGCACCTCGTCCGAGCCGATGTGGATATACGGCGCTTCCGAAACCGGTATTTCGGCGAAAAATTCGTTCAGCGCCGTCTCCAGCACCTTCATCCCCCGGGGGTCGGACATGCCGAAGCCGAACGTAGTGTTGAAATAGGTGCTATGTCCCGGCATGTCGATCTCGGGGATCACCAAAATACCCTTTTTGCGGGCGTAGGCGATCACGTCCCGGATCTCGCCGTAGGTGTAGAATTTACCCTGGTCGCGCCCCGGCCGCTGGTAGATCGGATCGTTGAGCTGCGGGAAAGCCCGCGACTCGATCCGCCACGCCGGATGGTCGGTCAGGTGCCAGTGGAACAGGTTGATCTTGTACTGCGACAGGAGGGCGAGGGGCTGTTTGAGGTTCTCCCCCGAGATGAAGTTGCGCCCCGTGTCGTGCATGAATCCGCGCCAGCTGAACGCCGGCCAGTCGGTGATCTTCACGCTCGGCACCAACCCTTTGTCATCCGTCAGCTGGTGCAGCGTCTGACGGGCCCAGACGGCTCCGCGCTCGTCCTTGGCCGTGATACGCACCCCTTTGCGGTAGGTTTCGAGCAGGTAGCCCTCGGCCGGAAGGTCCAGCGTCGTGTCGATCCTGACCTTGACGTTCAGCAGCGGCATTTTGTAAGGCCCCGTGATCTCGACCTTCTGCGGGTAGGGAATCAGCGCCGGAAGGACGCTTTTCGGGTTTGGCATGGCTGTTGCCGCATACGTTGCGGCGCAAAGCGTGATGAGAAGCAAGAATCGTTTCATAGGTTCGCAAGATAAAAAAATTAACGTAATATCCACCCATTACAAACACTCCGTACCATGGATTTGAACATTCCAGCCCCCAGGAACAAGCGCGTCGTGATCGTCGGCGGCGGCTTCGGCGGCATAGCGGCGGGCCGTGTCCTGACCCGCCACGGCGAGTTCCAGACCGTGCTGGTCGACCGGAACAACTACCATCAGTTCCAGCCGCTGCTCTATCAGGTGGCTACCTCCGGCATGGAGCCGACCGCCATATCGTTTCCCCTGCGGAAGGTGTTCCGCAAGGGGAAGGATTTCCACTTCCGGATGGCAGGCGTCGAGGCGGTGGACGCCGCCCGCAACATATTGCACACCACGGCGGGCGACCTGCATTACGACTACCTGGTGCTGGCCGCCGGCACCGATACCAATTATTTCGGTATGGAGAGTGTCGCGCGGCATGCCTTGCCGCTCAAGAGCGTCGGCGAGGCGCTGGCCCTGCGCAACCGGGTGCTGGCGACGATGGAGCTGGCGGTGCGCACGGCGGATGCGGCCGAGCGGGCCGAATTGCTGAATTTCGTCGTGGTGGGCGGCGGCCCGACCGGGGTGGAGCTGGCTGGGGCTTTGGCCGAACTGCAACGGCGCATCTTCCCGAAAGATTATCCGGAACTGGATATTTCGGCGATGAAGATCTACCTGCTGAACGCCGCACCGCGGCTGTTGGAGGGCTTCTCGGAGGAGTCTTCGGCGCGTGCGCTGAAGGATTTGGAGCGTGCCGGGGTGAGGGTGGTGCTCGGTGCAACGGTCAAAGACTTCGACGGACACGCGGTCACCTATAATGACGGGGAGTCGATTCCGGCGCGGACGGTGATCTGGGCCAGCGGGGTGATCGCCAATGCGTTGGACGGCATTTCCACGGAACAGCTGGGCCGTGGACGCCGGGTCAAGGTGGACGAATACAACCGGATGGAGGGGGCGGAGAACATTTTCGTGATCGGCGACCAGTGTTTGCTGACCAGCGACCCGCGTTACCCGAACGGCCATCCGCAGGTGGCGCAGGTAGCGATCCAGCAGGGGAAACAGGTGGCCCGCAACCTGCTGTCATCGGTGGCCGGAAAAGCTCCGGAGCCGTTCCGGTACAAGGATAAAGGCTCGATGGCGACCATCGGGCGCAACCGGGCGGTGGCGGAGATCTGGGGCCGCCATTTCGGGGGATTTTTCGCATGGGCCTTGTGGCTGTTCGTGCACCTGCTGTTCATTATCGGGGTGCGCAACCGGCTGACGGTGCTGTTCGACTGGAGCTGGAGCTACCTGACTTACGACCGCCCGCTGCGGACGATCATCCGCCCGGCGAAAAAATAACGGTCTGCATATACGACTTTATCTTATTTTATGGGTGCTTGATTTTCAATCGGTTTTGGGCCGTGCACACCTCCTATACTGCCGGGTAGGGAGCCGCCATCACCGCTGGAGAACGGCTCTTTGTCCGACTGTATTCGGGCTGCCGCCACCGGGCGAAGCGGCAAAGCCGCTTGGCGGCAGGCCCGGCCATTCTGACGAATGGCGGCTCGCTCAATCCGATTCGGTCCGTACCAAAGAACCGGTCTACTCCTCTGTCGGATTGCAGCCCGCTCTGTCGTTTTCGGGTAGCAGCCTGCGGGGAACGGCCCCGTTGGGGCTTTTGTTAGAGTTTGCATAGCCCTAAAGGGGCGGTCCTCCGCCCGGCGAGGCTGCGGACCGGCAGCTGACGCGGAAATTAAGCTATTCGTTCTCGGCCCTATGCAGCTCGCCTCGGGGCCTTTTTTACATCTTTTAGTTAGTTTCGGGTCGGACGCCCGGGAGCGACCGCATCGAGCAACGCGAGATTTGCGGGCCTCCCGCGGGGCGGCGTCCGGCCCGCCCGCTACCGCGAGGCCTTTCCTATTGCTTTATTTGTCCTCGGCGCGTTCCCCCCGCGCCGCTCACGCGTCGCTGCGACCGAGGACACCGTTGCCGCAGAACCTTTGATTATCGACCCTCTGCTTCCTTCTGGACTTTTGTCGCCGGAATGGTGTTATTTTAATAACAATCCCTTTGCACGTTCCGAAAAAAGCGGTATCTTTGGTGCATTAAATTTTCAAAAACCTAAAAGCGATGAGCAACATTCCATCCAATCTGAAATATTCGAAAGACCACGAATGGATCCGCGTAGAAGGCGAAGAGGCTTTCGTGGGCATCACCGATTTCGCCCAGGGGCAACTCGGGGACATCGTTTTCGTCGATATTACCACCGAAGGGGAAACCCTGGGCCAAAACGAGGCTTTCGGGACGATCGAGGCGGTGAAGACCGTGTCGGACGCCTTCATGCCGGTGGCCGGCGAGGTGCTGGAGTTCAACGGCGAACTGGAAAACGCGCCGGAGACCGTTAACAAAGACCCGTACGGCGAGGGCTGGATGATCAAAATCCGCGTGACCGAGCCGGGACAGCTGGACGGACTGTTGTCGGCGGACGAATATGCCCAACTGATCGGCTAATTTTTTCAGGGAATCATTTAAAACGAATATAAAATGGCAAAAGTAACGGTAGTAGGTGCGGGCAACGTCGGGGCGACCTGTGCGAATGTATTGGCAGCGCGCGAAGTGTGCAGCGAACTAGTGCTGCTGGACATCAAGGAAGGGGTCGCCGAAGGCAAGATCCTCGACATGTTCCAGTGCGCCACGCTGATGGACTTCGACACCAATATCAAGGGTGTGACCAACGATTATGCGGCTACGGCCGGTTCGGACGTGGTGGTGATCACCTCAGGGATGCCGCGTAAGCCGGGCATGACCCGCGAAGAGCTGATCGGCGTTAACGCCGGCATTGTGAAGTCGGTGGCTGAAAACATCCTGAAGCACTCCCCGAAAGCGATCATCCTGATCGTTTCGAATCCGATGGACCCGATGACTTACCTCGCTCTGAAAGCTACTGGGCTGCCCAAGAACCAGGTGTTCGGCATGGGCGGCGCGCTGGACTCGGCTCGCTTCAAATGCTACCTGTCGAAAGCTCTGGGAGTCAATTCCAACGACGTGGACGGCATGGTGATCGGCGGGCACGGCGATACGACCATGATCCCGTTGGTATCGAAGGCTTCGGTGAAAGGTGTTCCGGTAACGGAACTGTGCAAGGACAAGGCGGTGCTGGACAAGGTGGTTGCCGACACGATGGTGGGCGGCGCCACGCTGACCAAATTGCTCGGGACTTCGGCCTGGTATGCGCCGGGCGCGGCGGCTGCGATGGTAGTCGAGTCGATCGTCTGCGACCAGAAGAAGATCGTTCCGTCGTGCGTTTACCTCGAAGGGGAGTACGGCCAGAAGGACATCTGCATCGGCGTTCCGGCCGTGATCGGCAAGAACGGTGCGGAGAAGGTGATCGAAGTGGCCTTGACCGCCGAGGAGAAAGAGGCTTTCGAAAAGAGCGCGGAAGCGGTGCGCAAAACCAACGCGATCCTCAAAGAGATCAACGCGCTGTAGATTATTCATCGGGCTGGCTGTGAACGGCGGCTCTTTTCATAGAAAGGACGGAACCTCAATAGTTCCGTCCTTTTTGTATTATAATATATCTTTATTGCAATAATTATTATCAATAAATTGTCGGTTTTTGTAATTATTATCACTAAATTTGTGAGACAAACCGACTTAACCCCCAAAATATACTATCTATAAAAAAGATCTTGCTGGGTGCGGCATGCGCCGTATCGCTGTTGTTCAGCTCATGCAGTGACAAAAAAGGCGGCTCCGACGAGTTGGAGCCGACGATTGCCAATCTGGCCGGGACGTGGAAGGCCGAGGCTTACATACTGAACGGGACGGACGTAGCGTCTCAGTATCCCTACGACTATATCCATGTCGGGCCGAACGGTAAGTTCACGGCGCGCTTCGGCCTGCTCGATGCGCTGGTCAATCAGGACGGTTACTGCTATGGGCCGGGGAGCGTCCACAACAGGACGATCACGCTGCTGACCAATTCGGTGACGGTAAAAACCGAGGTGACCGGCTTGACGGCAAACCGGCTGACGGTGCAGAGTCCGGAAGGATATGTGCAGACCTACAGCCGCATCGCCAACCCTACTTTGTATCAGGTGGCCAATAAAATGTCGTTCGTCAGTTCATCGCTCCTGTATGCTATGATCTCTTTTGCAACGGACGCAAACGGCTATATCGTGTTTCAGAATGTACATGGGCTGGTGCCGTGCGGGACGACCTGCGACCAGGTCGCTTACACATCTGTGCCTAAAGGAATGCATGTTTTGATGCGGATAATCTCCAGCTCGGACATGCTTACGGTTGCTTCGTTGTATCCCCAGAAAATGACCGAAGGCTCGGCGGACAATGTGATCTTTATGGCGGATACTACGGTCATGGTCAAGTTGGATGAGAATAACAGTGCGAACTTGACTAAGGTGAATCTGTCGAATCTTCCGGCGAAGCCACTGTCGGAATGGATGGAAGAGTTCGCCGAATAAGGGATAAGATATGTTGAGGTATTGTGAACCGGCGGTCGGTCCGTTAAAGAAACAGCACCCCGGGTGGTGTTGGACCGG
>JAJBVQ010000059.1:0-4684 GCA_020859745.1 Rikenellaceae bacterium | reverse complement strand
CCCCCGGCCCCCCAATACGGCACAAGATTTGTTGTTTTCTTGGAACCCGCGGGTGGGCCGTTTACGCTACGGACCGCCGGTTGTGTATTGACCGGAAAGTTTTATACATTTGACGCCGGTAACGATATCAAATAACAGCTATGTCAACAGAAGGAAAAACACGCGCGGTGACTACCTACCGCCTGGCCGAGATGAAAGCGCGCGGCGAAAAGATATCCATGCTCACCGCGTACGACTACACGATGGCCGGCATTATGGACGCCGCCGGGATCGACGTGGTGCTGGTGGGCGATTCGGCGGCCAATGTAATCGCGGGGTACAAAACCACCGTGCCGATGACCCTGAACGACATGATCTACCACGGGAAAGCGGTGGCGCGGGCCGTGGAAAGGGCGTTGGTGGTGGTAGACCTGCCATTCGGCAGCTACCAGGGGAACTCCAAGGAGGCCCTCAATTCCGCGATCCGCATCATGAAAGAGACCGAGGCTGACGCCGTGAAGCTCGAAGGCGGGGCCGAGATCATCGACTCGGTGCAGCGTATCCTCTGCGCCGGGATCCCGGTGATGGGGCACTTGGGGCTGACGCCCCAGTCGATCAATAAATACGGGACCTATGCCGTGCGGGCGAAGGAGGAGGCGGAGGCCGAAAAGCTCTATTCCGACGCGTTGTTGCTGGCCGAAACGGGATGCTTCGGTATCGTACTGGAGAAGATCCCGGCGGCGCTGGCCGGCCGAGTGGCGCAGGCCGTCAAGATACCGATCATCGGCATCGGCGCGGGGAACCTGGTGGACGGGCAGGTACTCGTCTCCTATGATATGCTGGGGATCAACAACGGCTTTTCGCCGCGTTTTTTGCGCCGCTACCTGAACCTGCACGAGCAGATCACCCGGGCGGTGGAACAGTACCACGAAGATGTGAAATCGGGCGATTTTCCGAACGAAAGCGAGCAGTATTAACAAACTGTCCACAGATATTCGCACGGACGTGCCGGGATTGTGAACAATCCCGGCACGTTTGCGTTTACCCGGCAACGAATGGCAACGTTTATAGCCGGTGAAGTTATTAACAATTATAAATAACTGGATAACAGTTGTAAAACGTGTAACGGAGCGAAGTTATTAACATAATCCGGTGACTTATTGTTGAGTTGTTCACAAGCTTCGGCCCTATGTATCCACAGTTCCGGACGGGTTATCCACGGGACTGTTCACAAGTTTTCCGGGGATCTGTCGGATTATCCACAGTGTTATCCACAGTTTCGGTTTTATTCTCGAAACGATAGGACTGCGTGACGATGAACACGCCGGCAAAGACCAGCAGGGCGGCTATGATCTTTACCCAGTCGGTCTTGTCCTGCCCGCGCAGGATGGCGACGAACGAAGCGATCACGGGTTGCAGGTAGGTGTAAATGCTGACGGTGGTGGGCTTCAGCTTTTTCAGGCTCCCGGCCACGCACAAATAGGAGAGCACGGTGGCGCCGAGCACTACGAAAGCGAGCGATCCCCATGCGGCCGGGGTGAAAACGCCCCAATCGGTAGCGAACAGGCTCCGGCCGATGAAAGGAAACAGCAGCAGGGTCGAGAGACCGAACATCCACGCCGTGACGGTGACCGGGTGGTACCGCATCATCAGGCTTTTGACCACGACGAGGTAACAGGCGTAAGAGAGGGCGGCCGTAAAGACCAACAAGTTGCCGGTCAGGTGGCCGCTGCCGAAATGGGCGATGCCCCCGTACAGGATGGTGAGCAGGGCTCCGCCGGCGCCGACGGCGATCCCGATGCTTTTGAGCCAGGTGATGCGGTCGCGCCCCAGGAGGGCCGAGATGACCAGCACAAGTACCGGGCCGATAACCGAAATAATGGCGGCATCGACGGGCGAGGTGTATTGCAGTCCTTGCAGAAAGATGTATTGGTTGCCTCCGGTGCCGAACAGGGCGGCGAGGGCGAGCCATCCGAGGTCGCGCCGCCGGATGCGTTCGCGCACGAGGGTGACGGCCACCAACCAGAAAATGACGGCGGCGCACCCGATACGGGCGATGCATAGGGTCTCAGGGGCGAGGAATCCGGGGATCAGGGACTTGGAGTAGGAGTAGTTGAGGGCGAAGAGGATGTTTGCGGTGAGGATGGCCGCATGGGCTTGTATTCTGCCGGTCATACGGAGGGGTTTTTGTCAGTGCAAAAATAGGGGATATGGGGCCAAAATGTTATCTTCGCGGGTATGGAAAATTCAATCTTTTTCAAAGCTGACGCCGCCGAATGGCGCGACTTGGGAGGCGGGGTACGCCGCACGATGATGGGACGCGATGACCGCATTATGATGGTCAAGGTGGATTTCGACAAGGGGGCCGTGGGTGCGGCGCATACTCATCCGCATTCGCAGTCGTCGCTGATCGAACGGGGGGCGTTCGAGGTGACGATCGGCGGCGGGACGGAAATTTTGAAAGCGGGAGACGGTTTCTTCGTCCCGTCGGGGGTGGAGCATGGTGTGCTGGCCCTGGAGGCGGGCACGATCGTGGATGTCTTCGCCCCTGCCCGGGAAGACTTTCTTTAAATCGTTCGTTTAATCACTACCTCTTGGAGGGTACCGCTCTCTTTAACTTCGCTTCGCTCGTTTTTCTCCTCGCCACGAGGCAAAGCGTGCAAGCCCGCTCTGCTCTCGTCGGCAACGTCTGTTGTGAACAAAGAGGCCCCATTGGGTCTTTCCGGGTTGTAACGACCCGCTGCGGCGGCGAGCGTAGCGAGCCGCGCAGGCCGGAGCCACCCCCGGCGAAGGCCTGCAACATCGCTTCGCTCGTTTTGGCCTCGCTGGCTCCGGCCTTTGCAACCCAAAGCGGATGACTGCGGAGCCTAAGGAGTAGCGCAGCTGGCTCAAAAGTCTTTTGGGTACCTTTTCTTCAGAAAAGGTACGGTTGACTCCGGGTAGTAATAAAAACGAACAATTAAATTAAGATTATGAAGATCGCGATAGGAATTACCGGTGCCAGCGGCACCTTATACGCCGAACGGCTGTTGCGCCATCTGCTTCCCCTGCGGGAAGCGGGGGACGTGGAAACCCTTGCCGTTATCCTTACGAAAAACGGGTGCGACGTGGCGCAGTTCGAGCGCCCGGAATTCCTGCCGTGGTTGGCAACGCAGAGCCTGGCCGGGCAGATTGCCGAATACCGGAACGACGACTTTTTCACCCCCGTAGCATCGGGATCGGCAGGGTTCGACGCACTGGTCATCGTCCCGTGCAGCATGGGCATGGCCGGGAGGATTGCCGGCGGCATCTCCGACGACCTGATCTCGCGGGCTGCGGACGTGATGCTTAAAGAAAACTCGCCGTTCCATCCTCATACACTGATCCTCTGCCCGCGCGAAACGCCGCTGTCGCTGATCCACCTGCAGAACCTCACCGCCGTGCGGGAGGCAGGCGGCATAATATTGCCGGCCATGCCCTCGTTCTATACCCACCCGAAGACCCTGGAAGAGGCCGCGGACACCGTCGTGTTGCGCATTTTGTCGCAATTGGGACTCACCCCGTCCGGCTACCGAGGCTGGCAGGAATAAATTTGACTATTCGGGGGAATAGTTTTACATTTGCATAAACAAAACCAACCAATTCAACAAAACTCATGGCTTACAAAATCGATCCCGACAAATGCGTTGCCTGCGGCACCTGCATCGACGAATGCCCGGTAGGCGCTATTTCGACCGGTGACGTTTACGTTATCGACCCGGCGACCTGCACCGATTGCGGCACCTGCGCAGACGTGTGCCCGGCAGAAGCTATCGCACCGGAAGCATAATCGGGAAATCCGTCCACACGAGCGGGAATGTGCAAATGGCTTTGCACATTCCCGCTCTTCTTTTTGTACGGCGCTCCCTGAGGGCCGAAACCGACGGACAGGGCTGGCGGAGAGATAATTTATTTTCGTAAATTGCGCCTCAAACCCAAACCAAACCTATGCAGACGAAACCTCTACTATTCCCCCAAAAACCGCATTACGAGATACTGGACGGGCTGCGCGGAGTAGCCGCCCTTATCGTCGTAGCATTCCACCTGTTGGAAATACACGCCACCGGCGATTTCTACGTGGTCCCCTTCATCAACCACGGCTATTTGGCCGTCGATTTCTTCTTCGTCCTCTCCGGCTTCGTGATCGGCTACGCCTACGATGACCGGTGGGGGAAAATGACCCTGAAAGACTTCTTCAAACGGCGTCTGATCCGCCTGCAACCGATGGTGGTACTGGGGGCCGTGATCGGCGCCCTCTGCTTCTACTTCGGTGCGGGAGAACAGTTCCCGCTGATCGCCCAGACCCCGGTGTGGAAACTATTGCTGGTGATGCTGATGGGGTGCCTGCTGCTGCCGATCCCGCCCGCGGCGGACGTGCGGGTATGGGGCGAGATGTTCCCCCTGAACGGGCCGGCGTGGTCGCTCTTTTACGAATATATCGCTAATATCCTGTATGCGGTAGTGATCCGGCGGTTCTCGAAACTGCTGCTGACGATCCTGGTGGCGCTCTCCGGGTTGGCCATTATCCACCTCACGATATGGGGAGGCGCCGGCAGCGTGCTCGGCGGCCATATGCTGACCGGGGAACAGTTCCTCATCGGGATGATCCGCGTGATGTATCCTTTCTTCTGCGGGTTGCTGCTGGTCCGGCTGGTCAATATGATCCGGCTGCGGGCCGGTTTCTGGA
>JAJBVQ010000162.1 GCA_020859745.1 Rikenellaceae bacterium | reverse complement strand
CGGATATTCCCGCCGATTTGCTACGGGTGAAGGCTTCGAAGCGGGTGAAGATGTCGGAGGGGACGAACGGCGCGGTATGTCTGGATATTCCGAAGGGGGAAACGGTGGTGCTGGTGCGGGGGAAATAATGTTCCGGAATCTTTGATTTTCAAGTGGATTGTTTCCTGCAAAGGAAAAGAAAAAAGGATTGCAACGTTCGTTGCAATCCTTTTTAGTAGCGAGAGAGAGACTTGAACTCTCGACCTCATGATTATGAATCATGCGCTCTAACCAGCTGAGCTACCTCGCCATTTTGTGCGTATCTCCTTTTGAAGACGGTGCAAAGGTAAATGTTTCGTTCCGAATTTCCAAAGGCGGGAAATCATTTTTGCGGATTTTCTGCGCTCCGATATCGGGAAATATTCAGTAAGCCATGCGCCAGATCAGGTACCAGGCCGAGCGGGCGATGTCCAACAGCTTGGGATAGTTGACCTTGTCAGCCGTGTCGGTGGGTTTGTTGTAGTCCGGATGCCCGTCGGTGTGGTACCAGACGATCGGTATGCCCAGCCGGGCGAAGGAGGCGTTGTCGCTGCCGCCGATGGTCCGGTCCGACGGGCGGTAGTCGGCTTCCAGGTTTTGGAGCCTGCCTGCGGCGACGGATTCGTCGTACCATTGCCGGAGCAGGGGCTTCGATCCGGTGTAGAAATAGCGGAACAGCCCCGGCCGGCTTTCGTCGGTGTTCCGTCCGACCATGTCGAAATTGATGTAGCAGATCACGGATGCTGTATCGCGTCCGAGTTTCGAAGCGTAGTGGCGCGAACCGAGCAGCCCCCGCTCCTCGCCGTCCCAGAATGCCAATATCAGCGTATGTTCCGGCTGAACGGCGGCGGCTTGTGCCGCCCGCGCCAGTTCCAGCAGTACGACCGTGCCGCTGGCGTTGTCATCGGCCCCGTGGTATATGGCTCCGTTCTTGGTCCCTTCGTGATCGAAATGGGCTCCGACGATCAGCCGCCGGAGGGTATCTTTGCCCGGAATGGTGACCAGCACATTCCGCAACGCCTCGCCTTTGCGGCCGGTAAAGCATTGTTCGGTGATCTGTGCGGCGTACCCAGTCTGTTCGAGTTCCGAAATGATATACTGTGCCGTAATCTGTCCCTCCTGCGAACCGGCCAGACGGCCCTGCATTGCATCCGAGGCGAGGAACCGCAGCGAGGCTTCGGCATTCTGGCGTGTAATGGCTTCGTACCCGCGCCGGAAGGCTTTGTCCGGTATTCTCGACTCGGCAGCCTGAAGGCCGTTGGTTGCCAGCAACAGGGCAATGCAACATGTGAAGTGGAATGCCCTGTGCCGGAGTGTAGTGGCCTTCAAGGTCATCGGGATAAAATTTAATATAAGAGGTTACTGTTCCGGAAATCGTCGATGGTCACGCGCAGCAACTCGTTGCGGTCGCGCCAGGTGCCGCCCTTGAGCAGCGACTCGCGCGTGGCGTTGAAGCGCTCTTCGATGGTGAAGACGGGCTGTGGATAGCCATCTACGACAGAGCGTCGCGACGGCCGCACGGATCGCCGCGTAATGTCGTACCTGCTTTTGGGCTGCCGCTCCGGTTCCCAGCTGAAGTTCGGGAGCCGCTGCGACTGACCTGCCGGGATTTTGTCGATCGGGTCGATGTGCCAGTCGCCCTGGCCGCCCCAGACCATATGGATCGGCTCCTGGTCTTCGAAATCTATGGTCAGGCTGGCGCAGGAGATGACGGCGAATTTGTCCGGGGGCAGGCTGTCATCGCCCATGTAGTAATAGTTCAGGACATTGCCGGTCATGATGGCGCGGCTGATCTCGTTGTTGCGGAACCAGGCCTGTAGGAACCGACCCTGGGCCTGGTTGAAGAGGGTGTCAGCGTGCTCGACCTGCTGGGTGATGAACGGCGAGCCGATAAATTCGGCGTAGTCCAACTCTTCGTTACGGCTGTAAACGTCGATCTGGTCCGAGGTGAGCTGGCTGGCGCCGTTCCAGATCAGGGGACGCCCGAAAAGACTGGCCATGGAGTCCACCGAGTAGGCGGTCAGCGAGTCGCACACGCCCTGCACGTCGGTGCGCCACAATTTCACGTTGTGCCGTGCCCGGATAACGCGCTCCAGCGTATCTTTTTTTTGTCCGGTGCTGTCGGGCGGCAATAGCGCCGCGAGGCTGTCGGTGGCCGGCAGGCTGTCCGCCGCGGCCACGAATACCAAGTCCGGAGCTTCCGGCGCGGGTGGCTCTTCGACGCCGATCGCCGGTCCGGCTGCAATGCTGTCGGCCGGTACCGGTGCCGTGAAGACCGTATCGGCCGCTGTCGTCAGGCTGTCCGCCGCCGGGCTTTGGGCGAAAGCGGAGCTATCCGTATCCTGTTGTGGCGCCGGAGCAGGACGGGGCTTCGATCTACCCGGTGGGTAGCTGTTAAACAGGATCGTATCCGCCCGCGTGAATGCGGAGTCCGGCCTCGGCGGTGTTGCAAGCGTGTCGATCCGGATAAGCGGCTGCACGATCATGGTGTCCTCTGCGGTCATCGCAAAGCTCTCTTCCGTTTCGATCAGGAGCGTGTCCGCTTGCGGCGCTACCGGCGGGATCATGGCAGTGGTATCGGCCGTGGCAAGGGTGTCGGGCCGCTGCGGTTCGTCGTAGAGGATCACGGCGGGATTGTCGGTCAGCATCCCGTTTTTCAGCGAGTCGTTATAGAACCCGAAGTCGCCCAGTCCGATAGCCCGCTGGGCGGTGTCGAGGATCTGGATGTCGCGCCGCAGGGTTACTTGGCGGATCGCGCTTTCGTAATCCATCGTGTCGGCCCAGAACTCCTGGTCAACGGTCATGGCGTAGGCGTTCCGGGTAAAGTGGTAGGT
>JAJBVQ010000262.1 GCA_020859745.1 Rikenellaceae bacterium | reverse complement strand
TTTGTGAATACGCTCCAGGGGCATGGCTGACCGGACTGCTTTGGCTGAGTGTGATCAGGCTGGGGGTGCTGGCGGTGGGAGCGGCGGCCCTTATGATCTGGCTGGGGTTGTCGAACCTGAAGTACGTATATGGCCGGGGACGGGCGAAGATGTATCATAATTCGCTGCTGATCGGGGCGGTGGTGGTGCGCGAGGATCCGCTGACGGTGCTGGCGCTGACGGATGTCAATACGTCGGATGAGCTGGATTATTTCCGCTATTTCGACGGGGAACAGGAGATTTCCTCAGAGGATTTTTCACGGGCAATGGCGACGGCGTGGAGCGATTGGGAGGAACAGTGGGAGCAAATATATCTGGATCTGCTGAATGATGATGAGGAAGAGGAAGAGGTGAGTGAAGCGCAGGAGATTTGGGACAATTACTGGGACCCTGTCTATGGGAGGTTTCGCAGGGAAAAGAACGACTCGGCGGGCCGGTGGGCCTGTATGCTCTACCCGGTGGGCAGCGGGGACTGGCAGTATGCCGTGGGGGACAGGATGCCGTGCAGTTCGGGTTATGGCGACGATAGCGGGGAGATATGGACGTCGATGCAGGTGATCCCGCTGGTGTGGGGAACGAAAAACCGGGAGGATCTCAAGCGGTGTGTGGAGGCGATCCCGGATTTCGAGTGGGAGCTGCTGGACAAGCTGGCGCCGATGGCGGAGCAGATGCAGGAGAAAAAGCTTTACCTGGTTCGCCGGCTGCCGCAGGGGAGGATCGGTTTCGAACCGGTGACTGTGGAAATTACCGAAAACTGGAACCGGGGGACCATGGGGCCGGAACCCGAAGCGGAACGCGAGATCGAGGCGTACTGCGGGGAACCGCTGGACAAGTGGGATCAGGAAAAAGAGGACGATACGCGGGCCGGAGAGAAGAATGCAAGGGTGACGGAATTCAGGGACGAGTGGGACCAGAAGAAGGAAGATGACACACGGGCCGGGGAGAAGTGTGCGGCGGCGGTGGAACTAAACGACGATTGGGACCAGGAGAAGGAGGACCGGGTGCGGGCTGAGGAGGAGAAAAACAAGGCTATGAAGAGGTAACCCGGCAAAAAGGAGTAATGATGGAAGATCATACGGGACAGAGCATGGAGGAGCCGGTGCAGGAAGCGCCGGCGACGCAGCCGAACGGCAAATGGGCTGACAGGGCTTCCGGAATCAAGGCGGATCCGAAACGGGTGCGTAAGTATGATTTGTACCTGCGGTCGGACTGGGGATCGGATGTGGCGGCGCTGATCATGGGGTTGGGACTGGGAGTGCTGGCGGTATGGCTGTTCGGGCTGGAGAGATGGTGGTGGACGGTGCTGGGGATAATCGTGATTGCGGCGGCGTTGTTGGGAATTTTTGTCGGGGTGGCGGAGCTGTGGCTGTTGTTCGGCGGGGAGCGCTACCGGATGTACGGCAAGTCGCTGCTGGTGGGGGCGGTGGTGGTGAACGAGAATCCGCTGACGGTGGTGGCGCTCACGAATGTGGGAGCGCCGGGAAGAAGGTTCGTCCGCTTTTTCGACGGCGACAACCAAATATCGAGGAAAGAGTATGAGGAGGTAATGGCCCTGGCGGACCGGAAGTGGACGGAGACGTGGGAACAGAAGTATATGATGGCGTGGCAGATGTACATGACGGGGGAGGCGGAAAAGATATGGAAGGGGTTCTGGGGGAATGTGCACGGGCGTTTCAGAAAGGTGGATGGCAAGTGGGCGTGCATGCTCTACACGGTGGGAAACGGTGACTGGTCGTACAAAAGGGGGGACCGCATCCCGTGCGCTTCGGCTTATGACGAGCTGGACGAGAAGCGGATGATGTGGACAAAGGTGAAGCTGTTGCCGCTGGTGTGGGGGACGGACGACGGAACGGAACTGGAGCGGTGCGCCGATGCGGTGCCGCAGTTCGAGTGGGATCTGCTCCGGGAGGTGGCGCCGTTGATGGCGGAGCGCGAGATGAAAAAGTTGTACCTGCTCCACTGGATGCCGGAGGATGCCCGGGATAAATACGGGTTCGAGCCAGTCGGGGCGGTGGAGTAGAATTCGGGGCACGGCTGCTTTGGATACCGAAGGTCCCTATGCTCGTTCACAAGGGGGTGGCCAGGGTTGTCGTTCCCTGCCGTCAGGCTGGCTTTAATTCGATCGTGGCCGCCGCTATCGCGGCTTGGATGTAAAGGGTGCCGGGGGCGTGGAATTCCGGCTACTGGCGCTCCCGGGTTCGGGGCGACCGCTGACGGGGCACCGGTTACCCTATTCTGGCCGCTCACGTCCCCCTCGGAGGTGCCCGGCGTTCCTTACCGGAACGCGATACTCGCTCTTTGGGGTTCAGCCCGCAGCCAGCGGAGGCACAAAGGAGCGAAGCGTTGTTGCGGCCCTCCGCCCGCGGTGGCTGCGGGCCGACCGCTGACGCGGGAACTTAGCCACTCGCATTTGGACTGCCCCGTGGCACAGGGACTTTTCCCACTCGCCGGCGACCGTCAGGGCCGGACGCCTGCCCGCGGGAGTCCCGGCTTTTCGCGCTGCCGTTCTCGGTGTGCCGCCTGGGGGCAAGCGCCGAAGGCGCTGGCGGCAGTCCGGCGACTCTGACGGGTCGCGCTTCTCGCTCACTCGGGTTCGTCGTGCCCACGCCCCCCCCACGGGGCGCGACGCCGCTAACGCGGGAACTCAACATCAACTGTACGGTTGTTAAAATAGCTTCCGCGTCAGCGGTGTCCCGCACCTCCCTTTGGTAAGGTGACGCAAACCCTGATAAAAGACGCAACGCGTCCGCGGGACAAGTCCCACGCAGGCGCACTCCACCGAAACCGTGGAAAAAAATAATGAAAGAAGGCTCCGCGCCAGCAGCCGGCCCGGAGGTGCCGCTCGGCACTC
>JAJBVQ010000045.1 GCA_020859745.1 Rikenellaceae bacterium | reverse complement strand
CGACACAGTCCCCCAGCCGGCGTTTGACCGCGAACACCTTATCCGGCAGCGAATTGTCCACCGCATACATATCCCCGCCTTGCACCCCTCCCCGCAGAGCCGGCAACGAATGCCGCAACTTATTCAACTCCCGGTAAAACTCCTCGAACTCGCCCCCCAGACCCGACCAATCCACCGGATCCTTCTCGAAAAACTCCAGCTGGCGGTCCGAAGCCGCCTCCTGACCGTTATAAATCAGCGGCATCCCCGGCAGCATATACATCAATGCCGCCATCTGTTTCGTCGCCGCGCCGTACCGCCGGAACTCCGAGCCGCTCCACGAATTTTCGTCATGGTTCGACGTGAACCGCAGCCGCAAAGCATCCATCGGATAGGCCTCCGCCTGTTGCATCAATTTACCCCGTAAAACCTCTGCCGGATTTTGTACCTTCCCCTGGGCGATATCCACCGTCATGTGGTGCACCTCCCAAGAATACGTCGCATCGAAAGCCGCCGAGTGGAACTCCGGCCCCTCCGCCTCAGCCAGCATAAACAGCCCCCGCGACTGCGCGTCCATAAAAGCCTCCAGCTCCGGCACGCAGTCATTCCAGAAATCGATCGGCTCCAGCATCGCCATATCTACCCGGAAACCGTCTATCGCCGTCTCGCGGAGCCAGAACAACAGCGCATCCGTCATGCCCCGGCGCATTTGCGGATTATCGTAATCCAGCTGCGCCGCATCCGACCAGTCGTACGGCGTCGCGATCTCGCCCGTCTCCGGGTCATGCTTGTACCAGTCCGGATGCTCGTGCGTCCACACCGCATCCCGCGACGTATGGTTCGGCACCCAGTCCAGGATCACCCGCATACCCAGCCTGTGCACCTCGTCCACCATGGCCTTGAACTCGTCGAACGTCCCGAACTCCGGATTCACCGCACAATAATCCCGGATCGAATAATAGCTCCCCAGCGAGCCTTTGCGCCGCTCCTCCCCGATCGGATAGATCGGCATGAACCAAAGGATATCCACCCCCAGCTCTTTGAGCCTCGGCAACTGCTCACGGACAGCCGCAAAATTCCCGTCAGCAGAAAACTGCCTGACATTCACTTCATAGACCACCGAGCTATACGCCCACTCCGGATGCCGCTTACAAGCCGGCGGCTGACAACGATACAATAACTGCCCCATCGCTTTATAATTTTATTTGAATACCCGCATTGTCAATGCGATACAAAGTCCCACCCGCCACGATCTCCGCCGCCGCGCCGTTCACCGACTTCACCTCCAGCCCATCCGCACTAACGGAGAACTTCAGTATCGCACCCCTGTAATGCAATTTGAATACCAAAGATGTCCAGCCCTCCGGCAGCCGCGGCACCACATGCAGCCGTCCGTCCGGCCCGGTCCGCACGCCCCCGAACCCCTCGATCACCGACAGCCACGACCCCGCCATGCTCGTAATATGCAATCCCTCATGAACCTCCCGGTTGTAATCGTCCAAATCCAGCCGTGCCGTCCGCAGATATAGTTCGTATGCCTTTTCAGCGCGACCCGTAAGCGAAGCGAGGATAGAATGGACGCACGGCGACAACGACGACTCGTGCACCGTCCTCGGCTCGTAGAAATCGAAGTTCCGCGCAATCGTCGCCTCATCGAACAGCTCCTGGAAAAAATACAAGCCCTGCAACACATCCGCCTGCTTGATAAAACAGCTCCGCAGGATGCGATCCCACGACCAGTGCTGGTTGATCGGCCGCTGCGCCGCAGGTATCTCCTTCGCCATAACCTGCTCCTTGTCCATATAACCCTCCTGTTGCAGGAAAACGTCCCCGTCGTCCGTCGGCCATTCCGGCAGGAACATCCCCTCCGCCACCTCGCGCCAATGCGCGAACTCGTCTTTCCCGGCATTCAGGCCCGTTTTACCGGCGATCCGCCGATACTCCTCCGGATCATGATCCGACACGTACCTCGCCGCCTCTGCGGCATACCGCAAACACCAGGCCGCCAGAAAGTTGGTGTACCAGTTGTTATTGACATTGTTCTCGTACTCGTTCGGCCCCGTCACCCCCAGGATGACATACCGCCCTTTCGGAACCGAGTAGGTCGCCCGCTGCGCCCAGAACCGCGCTATGCCGATCAACACCTCCAACCCTCCCTGTACCAGATAATCCTGCGTTCCCGTGTAGCGGCAAAAATTGTAGATCGCATAGGCAATCGCCCCGTTGCGGTGGATCTCCTCGAAGGTGATCTCCCATTCGTTGTGGCACTCCTCGCCCGTCATCGTTACCATCGGATAGAGCGCCGCCCCGTCCGTAAAACCCAGTTTCTCCGCATTTTGTATCGCCTGCGGCAGCTGGTGGTAACGGTACAGGAGCAACTGCCGCGCCACCGTCTCCCCGCTGGTACAGAGGTAAAACGGCAGGCAGTAGGCCTCCGTGTCCCAATAGGTGCTCCCCCCGTACTTCTCACCCGTAAAGCCCTTCGGCCCCACGTTCAGCCGGCTGTCCCGCCCCGTATAGGTCTGCAAAAGCTGGAAAATGCAGAAGCGTATCCCCTGCTGCGCCCGGTCATCCCCCCCGATCACCACGTCGCAACCCTCCCACTTCCCGGCCCAGGCCCGCTCATGCGCTTCGAGCACCGCCTCGAATCCCTGTTCCAAACCCATTTCCGCTACACCGCAAGCCGCACCGGCCAAATGCGGCCGGTCATGATTGAGCGACGAAGCAACCCCCACGAACTTGTCCAGCACTACCGAATCCCCCGTATTCAAAGCGACACCGAACCGCTCGGCCACCCGATCCCCCACCGTCACGTTTTCGCCCGCAAGCGCTTCGCCTGCGTAAGATACCGCCGTTCGCTGCGCCCAGCACACCTCGAATCCGGTCTTTTTCGTCCGCATCGTCAGTGCAT
>JAJBVQ010000179.1 GCA_020859745.1 Rikenellaceae bacterium | reverse complement strand
CGGAGTGTCTTTGCCCTCGCGTCAGACATAATTCAACAAGATTCAGAAAATCAAGAACATTGCAATCATTGCGCACGTCGACCACGGGAAAACCACCCTGGTGGACAAAATGATCCTTCAGGCTAAGCTGGTCCGCGACCAGGAGAAGTCCGAAACGCTGATCCTGGACAACAACGACCTGGAGCGCGAGCGCGGGATCACGATCCTGGCCAAGAACGTATCGGTCCATTATAAAGATTACAAGATCAACATTATCGACACGCCGGGCCACGCCGATTTCGGGGGCGAGGTGGAACGCGTGCTGAACATGGCCGACGGGGTGCTGCTGCTGGTGGACGCTTTCGAGGGGACGATGCCGCAGACCCGTTTCGTGCTCCAAAAAGCGTTGCAGATGGGGCTTAAACCGATCGTGGTCATCAATAAGGTGGATAAGCAGAACTGCCGTCCGGACGAGGTGAACGAACAGGTGTTCGACCTGATGTTCAGCCTCGACGCCACCGAGGAGCAGCTCGATTTCAAAACCATTTACGGGAGCGCCAAGAATGGCTGGATGTCTACCGATTGGAAGACGCCGACCACCGATATCATCCCGTTGCTGGACTGCATTATCGAGGAGATACCGACAGCCAAGGTCGTGGAGGGAACGCCGCAGATGTTGATCACTTCGCTGGAATACTCCCCGTACGTGGGCCGTATCGCCGTGGGGCGTCTGAGCCGGGGAATGCTGAAATCGGGTCAGAATATCTCGCTGGTCAAGCGCGACGGGACGATCGAAAAGACGAAGATCCGCGAGCTGATGACTTTCGAGGGGCTAGGTAAACAGAAGGTGGAAGAGGTGCAGTGCGGGGACATCTGCGCGATAGTTGGGGTCGAGGGTTTCGAGATCGGGGACACCATCGCCGACTACGAGAACCCGGAACAGCTGACGCCCATCGCCATCGACGAGCCGACCATGAGCATGCTGTTCACCATCAACGATTCGCCGTTCTTCGGGCGCGAAGGGAAATTCGTGACTTCGCGGCATATCAAGGAGCGCTTGGATCGTGAGCTGGAAAAGAACCTGGCCCTGAAGGTGAAGCCGGGGGCCACGGCGGATTCGTTCCGGGTCTTCGGGCGCGGGGTGCTGCATATCAGCGTGCTGATCGAGACGATGCGCCGCGAGGGGTATGAATTGCAGGTCGGCCAGCCGAAAGTGGTGGACAAAGTCATCAACGGTCAGCGTTGCGAGCCGATCGAGCACCTGACGGTAGACCTGCCGGAAGAGATGGCGGGCAAGGCGATCGAGATGGCTACCCGGCGTAAGGGGGTATTGCTGCATATCGACCATCGCGGCGAACGCGCCCATCTGGACTTCGACATTCCGGCGCGGGGTATCATCGGCCTGCGCAGCAACCTGCTGACCGCCACGGCGGGCGAGGCTGTGGTGGCGCACCGGTTCAAGGGTTTCGAACCGTACCGGGGCGAGATCGAAGGGCGTTCGAACGGGTCACTCATCGCGGCGGAAAGCGGGCCTTCGTATGCCTATGCGATCAGTAAATTGCAAGACCGCGGGCGGTTCTTCATCTCGCCGGGCGACGAAGTGTACGCCGGGCAGGTGATCGGCGAGAGCACCCGGGCCGAGGACATCTGCGTGAATGTCTGCAAGTCGAAAAAGCTGACCAATATGCGCGCGTCGGGCTCGGACGAGAAATCGACGGTATCGCCGCCGGTGATCTTCTCGCTGGAGGAGACTTTGGAATATATCCAGGAGGATGAGTATGCCGAGATCACGCCGACCTCGATCCGCATGCGCAAGATCCTGCTGAGCGAAACGGACCGCAAACGGGCGGGGAAGGCTTAACGGCATATTCCGTCCCCAACGAACGATAAAGCGCGCTGAACCGGGTACGGTGGCGCGTTTTTTGTTGTATATTTGACGTAATATTCAAACCTACCGCCATGGACAAATACATGAAAACGTACAACGGGCTGTTGTGGGGCGTCGCAGCCGTGATTATCGGCATTGTGCTGGTCGTCTGGCCGCGCGACATCCTGCAATGGGCGGTTCGCCTGATCGGCATCGTGTCGATCGTGATCGGCGCCGTACAATTTTTCGGCTTCCTCGTCCGTACCAAAGGAATCGAGAACCGGTGGAGGTACCTGCCGCCTGCGGCGCCTATCGCCGTGATCTGGGGTATCCTGCTGCTGCTCAGTCCGGAACTGTGGACCAGCCTCTTTATGATCCTGTTCGGGGTGCTGCTGATCTTCCTGGGGCTGAACCAGCTGGTAACCATGTTCAAGATCAAGAAAAGCGGGGTCAAGGTCGCCGGACTCTACTTCTTTTTCCCGATCCTGCTGATGATCGCCGGTTTCGTGGCCTTCGTGCAGCCAATCTATACCGCCACTTGGTTTATGGCTTTCGTTGGGGCGTGGATACTGGCCTACGGGATCATGGAGATTTTCGGCTATTACAGCCTGCGCGGGCCTGTCGAGGGCGATTCTCAACAGATCGAAGTCAAAGGAGACGATAAAGCAGGGGAATAAATTCCGTTAATTTTTTTCGAAGGGGATATCCGAAAGGGTATCCCCTTTGTTATTTATTTCACAATTTAGTACCTTGCAGGACTTTCTGTGAACGATCCGAAAACTACTAACATCCAAACCATGAAAAAACAACTCCTGCTGGCGGCCCTGTTCCTGTTGCCGGCTTTGGCCTCAGCGCAGCTGCGCGGAACGGTCTACCACGACGCCAACGGCAACGGCCTGCGCGACGCTTCCGAAAAGGGAATGACCGGGATTTCGGTTACCGACGGCAAAAACGTAGTCAAAACCTCGGCGGACGGCTCTTTCGAGCTGCCGGACAACCCCGTGGCCCGTTTTGTGTCGGTCACCACGCCGTCGGGTTATAAGCCGGGCGATACACATTACCTGAAAGTGGGCCCGGAC
>JAJBVQ010000220.1 GCA_020859745.1 Rikenellaceae bacterium | reverse complement strand
GTATAATGCGGTCAGCAAGTATCATACTAATGGTACGTTTAATCAAACGCATTAATATGATTAGTATAATACATATAGTAAGTATTGTATATCGGATACTAAAAAGGGCAGCCCCTAAAGCTGCCCGTAAAAATCGGAATGTCCGGAACTACCGCCGCGGCTTTTTCTCCCGGGCACGCACGAAATCCGGCCGCTCGAAGACCTCGTATGCCGAGTGCTTGCGCAGCAGCTCGATGGCCTCGATCAGCGCCTCGGTCAGCGTGTACTGCGGGTCGCCGTCCATCAGCGCACGGCAGTATTTGTAATTCTTCAGGAATTCCACCTGCTCGTACGGCAGCACGAACGAGATACGCTCGCGTTCAGGTGTTTCCGGTACCTGCTGCTGCCGGGGCATCCGCCCGGCATAGGGGTGCGCTCCGCGCTGGGAAGCGGTGCCCGCGGCGGCGGAACCGGAAAGCTCGGGTTCTGCGATAGGCGGGTAGGACGGCCGCTCACCGGCCGTTCCTGTGGTCTCCTGCTGCGCCGGAGCGGGCTTGGAGGTCGTTTTATTCCCCGTTTTGGCTGCCCTCGCCGCAACGATCTTTTCGGCCTTAGCCTGGAGTTTGGGCAGCTCGGCCTCCAGCCGTCGGATCTCGTCGGTGATCTCCTGGGGTATCCGCGTGTTTTTTTGCTCGTCGGCAGTCTCTTCCGTGTTTTGCTTTCCGGCTCCGAAGAAGATATCTACGGTATCGAGTACGTCTTTTTTGGACATGGCAGCTTTTGTGTTAGGTTTCAAAGATAACACTTTTTGTATAATACTAATCGTTAATACCGGGAGTATGGTGCGAAAAGCGGGTTCGCTGAAGATTCTCATTTATTTTTTCGGGCCGCATTGTTTTTCAAGAGGATAGGGTAGGGCGGCGGGACGGTTTTTCGCCGTTAGCCTCTGAGTACCCTCGGCCGTCCTGACAGGAAAATGTTATTACATCGGCGTAATGGGAGGTAATATGTGTGGCGGCGGGAAGCGGTGCCCCGGGTACTCCGGAAAGGCTGTAACTACCCTGATCGAGAGCGGGGCCTTTTGCGCAGCCGAGCGCAGAGCGCGGCTGCATAGCCTCGCCGGGCAGTTTTAGAGTAGAGGCTGTCCGGTTGGAGTGCCCGGCGGCACCGACAGGGCTGAATTCGATAGACCGAGCAGCTGAGCCCCCCACCAGCGGGCGGGCCGGAGCCATCCCGGGCGGAGGCCTGCTATGCAGTCCCCGCTGGTTCCGCCCCGAATCCTCAAAAAATGTCGGCCCCGCCGCCAAGCCACTCTGCTGTTTTCCCTTTCAGCACCGCCCCGAAACTATCCTTCCGAATAAAAAAAGCGCATCCTGCGCTTTCGGGTGAGGGGGCAGGGTAGTGCCTCCGGGGATAAAAAAACTGCCGGAGGAATTTTCCTCCGGCAGGGCTTGAAATTACATCTGCTGTCGCAAAGTCCGGTCGCTTACCGCCTGCAACCGCGCTGTCCGCCGCCGCGACGACGGTCACAATTCGCCGCCCTTTGTCCCTGTTGCCGGTCGCACCCGCGGCGCCCCACCGTACATGCTTTGCCGTTGCATGCCGTACCGCCCTTGATGCGCGGGCACTCCTGCGGGCAGTTTCCATTGGATTGCCCGGGGCAGTTTGGCGCCCCGTTTTCGGTGCGGCAGACGGTCGTTTGCGGACGATTCTGCCGTTGTGCCGTCCTGTTTCCTGGCCGTCCCGCCGCAAATGTGATGCCAACGGCCAGCATGGCGGTCAAAACCAGAAAGATAACTTTTCTTTTCATCGGTCGATAACGATAGAATATAAAGCGATGGGTAAGTTATGCGGCTACATGAACGCTTGATTTTCGATTTTTTCGGCCCGCGGTGCTTCCGGGCACTCCGGTGAGGCTGTAACTACCCGTAAGCAGCGCAAACTCCCGGCCCGTATGCCGTATGCCGAGCGGCGCCGCAAGGCCGTTTGGCGGGATCATGGCACGGTTTTGGGAAAGCCTGTATCCTTCCAAACAGTTATGTCATTCCCCCCGTTCCGGCGCCGCCAGTCCGATCTTGTCGGTGATCTCCTCGGCCAGCGACTTGTAGTCCTGGGCCACCTGCGAGCCGCTGTCGTAATCGAAAATGCTCTGGCGGCTCTCCTCGGCCCGCACGATCCCCTCGGCCGCCCGGATCTTGGCTTTCATTACCCCCGCGGTGAGGTTGTCGCGTTCCAGCTTGTCGAGTGTCGCTTTGCTCACCACTTTGCGCTCGTCGAAGAAGGTCAGCACGATGCCCAGGATGGTCAGCCCGCTGTTCAGGCTGGTCTTGACCTTGCGCACGAAGTCGAGCATGATGCCCAGCCCGTCGTACGAGAACGACGACGGTTTGAGCGGCACCAACGCGAACTCCGACGCCACCAGTGCGTTGATCGTCACGAAGTTCAAGGCCGGCGGGCAGTCGATGATGCAGATGTCGTAGTCCTCCTGTACCGGCTCCAGCAGGTTGCGCAGGATGTACTCCCGGTTGAATTCGTTGATGATCTGGAGTTCGATGGTCGAGAAGCGTATGTTGCTGGGAATGAGGTGCAGATTCTCAGATATGTGTTCGACTTCGAGCGGCCTGCCCTTGAAGAAGTCGTAGATATTGTACTGTGCCTTGGACCCCAGCGCTTCGGTCATGTTGCTCTGCGGGTCGAGGTCTACGGCCAGGGTCCGGAACCCTTTCTGCGCGTAGTACGAGGCGAGGTTGATGGCCGTGGTGGTCTTGGCCACGCCCCCTTTCTGGTTGATGATGGATATGGTTTTCATGGTCTGCGGTCTGCGGTATGGTATAAGCAGCGTAAAGATAGTGTTTTTTTCGATTGGCGCGCGGTTGGTTCGCAAATCGGGCGGCATCGTTGTTTGGTGGTTTGCAATACGTATTGTATTAATGATTAGTATTATATTAATTG
>JAJBVQ010000021.1 GCA_020859745.1 Rikenellaceae bacterium | reverse complement strand
CCCGCCCCCCCCCTGCCCCCCCCCCCCGGGGGCTCCCCCCCGCCGGGCGGGGGGCGGGACGGGGTGGTGGTGACGGGGGGAGAACCGACGCTCCAGAATGACCTCCCGGATTTCCTGGAGCGTATGCGGGCGCTGGGCTTACGGGTCAAACTGGACACTAACGGAACGCATCCGGAAGTTTTATCTGAACTGTTTCGGAAAAATTTGGTTAATTTTGTCGCGCTGGATGTGAAGCATTTCGTCACGCGGGAGGATTACTCTTCTGTGACGCCGACTGTCACGGCGGCCGAAACGGAGGCGATACTCGGCACGCTGACGCTGCTGCGGGAGCACAGGGAGGTGGAGCGCGAGCTGCGCACGACGCTGATCCCGGGGCTGCATACGCCGGAGGTGGCGCGGCGGCTGTCGGAAATGTTCGCTCCGGATAAAATCCGGTTCCAGGTGTTCCGTGACGGTAACCTGGTCCGTAACTACTTTTAACCGTTCGTTTTATCATTACCCCTGGAGGGTACTGTTCTCTTTGTGAACAACCGACGCTGCCAGCAAGAGCACAGCGGGCTTGCACGCTCTGCCTTGCGGCGAGGAGGAAAACAAGCGTAGCGCAGTTAGCGAGAACCAGAAAAACTTTCGAGGATGCTTGCGCATCCTAAATCTATCACAGCCTCACTTTTGGCGCGGCGAATGGGGTT
Organism: Rikenellaceae bacterium; assembly: GCA_020859745.1. Classification (GTDB taxonomy): domain Bacteria; phylum Bacteroidota; class Bacteroidia; order Bacteroidales; family Rikenellaceae; genus Rikenella. Next base: position 14,461 of record JAJBVQ010000021.1, on the reverse strand, counting down.
GGCCCGGAGGGCTTTAAACCCCATTCCGCCCGCCAAAATAGAAGGACTTCGGCAGACTGAGGAGTAGCGTAGCTAGCTCAAAAGTTTTTGGTGCCGCTTTTTACAAAAAGCGGCAGTTCTCTGCGGGTAGTGACAAAAACGAACGGATAAATAGTAACGAATGACGTCAACGAGACCTCACATACATGAAGTGTCCGACCTGCTGCTCGACTTTGCAGTGAGTTTGATGGGAGCCGGCACCCACACCTCGCGCGTGGCGCGCAACGTGTCCCGCATCGCCTCGTCGTTCGGATACGGCATCGACATCATCATCTTCCAGAAGACCGTGATGATGACCGTCACGCACCTCGAAGACAACAACGTGCGGCATACCTCCGTCAAGAAAATCAAGCCCACTGCACTGAACTTCAGTACCATATCCGAACTCAGCCGCCTCAGTTGGGAAGTATACGACGGACACCTCTCCATTCCTGAGATCCGCAGCCGATATAACCGCATCGTCAACACCCCGCGCATGTCCCGGTGGGCCGTGCTTGGGCTGGTGGCCTGCGCCAATGCGGCTTTCTGCCGGCTTTTTACCGGCGATTTCGTCGCCATGGGGATCGTCCTCGTGGCCACGCTCATCGCATTCTACGTCCGGCAGGAGATGATGAACCGCCATGCCAACCACCTGGTCGTGTTCGTCGTCTGCTCGTTCATCGCCTCGATGATCGCCGGGCTGACAGCCTTTACTTGGAACATCGGCACGACGACCCCCCAGATCGCGCTCGGTACCAGCGTGCTGTTCCTGATCCCCGGTGTGCCTCTGATCAACGCCATCATCGACCTGCTCGAAGGCTTCGTGCTGGCCGGCACCTCGCGGATGATCAACGCCTGCATGCTGATCGTCGCCATTGCCATGGGCCTCTCCCTCTCCCTGCTCATCCTCGGGATCGACAAACTTTGACGCCATGATGACAACCGACCTACTTATCGCAGTGATCCTGGATGGCATTTTCGCCGCCGTGGCCGCCATCGGGTTTGCCGTGATCTCCAACCCGCCCCGCAAAGCCATTCCGGTCTGTGCGATCCTGGCCGCCGTCGGGCATGGACTGCGTTATTTCCTGATCAACCACCTGGGGCTGGACATCAGCACCGCCTCGCTGTTCGCCGCGTTCAGCATCGGCCTGCTGAGCCTCTGGTTCGCCGACCGGATACACTGCCCCGCCGAAGTGTTCGCTTTCCCGTCGCTGCTGCCGATGATCCCCGGCATGTTCGCCTATAAGACCATACTCGGGCTGATGAAATTCCTGACCGACACCACCGGTGCCGGACAGACCCCGGAGGCGATCGCAAGCATCCTGCGCAACGGGCTCACCACCCTCTTCGTGCTCTTTGCGCTGGTGCTCGGCGTAGCGCTGCCGATATTCCTCTTCCACAAACGATCTTACATGATGACCCGCCTGTTCCGGCCCAAACGCCGGAACAGGGCGCGGGCCGCACAATAGCATTAGAAACGAAAACCGATAACAAATGGGAAAAGCATACGAGAAATTCCTGGCACGCCAGGAGGCGCTGGAAAACCAGTACGATGCGAAATATTACGAAAAGCAGCACAACCGCGGCAAGCTCACCGCCCGGGAGCGCATCGAGCTGCTCTTCGACGAAGGCACCTTCGAGGAGGTGGACGCTTACGCCACGCCTGCTGCGGCGGGCGGGTTCGGCAAATCGACCACCGCGCTCGGCGACGGGGTCATTACCGGCTACGGGACGATCGGCGGCAAACAGGTCTACGCCTTCTCGCAGGACTTCAACGTGCTGGGCGGATCGCTCGGCTCGGTGCACGCGGCTAAGATCGTCAAGATCCAGAGCATGGCCCTGAAGACCGGTTCGCCGGTGATCGGGCTGATCGACTCGGGCGGGGCGCGTATCCAGGAGGGGATTACGAGCCTGAACGGGTACGCCAATATCTTCCGTCAAAATGTGCTGTCGTCGGGCGTCATTCCGCAGATCTCGGCCATTATGGGGCCGGCGGCGGGGGGAGCTGTATACTCGCCGGCGCTGACCGACTTCATTTTTATGACCGAATCGACGAGCTATATGTTCGTGACCGGGCCGGACGTGGTGCGGCAGGTGCTCAACGAGGAGGTTACGCCGGAGGAGCTGGGCGGAGCTTCGGTACACTCGACTAAAACCGGAGTGGCGGATTTCGTGTTCAGCGATGACGAGAACACGATCAAGGGGATCAAGATGCTGCTCTCGTTCCTGCCGGCCAACAACATCGAGAACCCGCCGTTCGTGGGCACCGACGATCCGGCCGACCGGGCGGAGGAGGCGTTGCTGGACGTGGTGCCGGACGACCCGGACAAGCCTTACGACGTGCTGGAGGTGATCCGGCTCATTACCGACCACGGCAAGTTCTTCGAGGTGGGGACCAACCATGCCAAGAATATCGTGACGGGGCTGACCCGTATCGGGGGCTATGTGGTGGGGATCATCGCCAACCAGCCGAAGGTGATGGCGGGGACGCTGGACATCGACGCTTCGGTGAAGGCGGCCCGGTTCATCAATTTCTGCGACAGTTTCAACATTCCGATCGTGACGTTCGAGGATGTGCCGGGCTTCCTGCCGGGAACGGATCAGGAGCACTCGGGGATCATCCGCCACGGGGCGAAGCTGCTGTACTCTTACACGCGTGCGACGGTGCCGAAGATTACCGTTATTTTGCGGAAGTCGTACGGGGGTGCCTATATCGTAATGAACAGCAAGGGGATTGGCGGGGACTTCTGCTATGCGTGGCCGACGGCGGAGATCGCGGTGATGGGGCCGGACGGCGCCACGGCGATCCTCTACCGTAAGGAGCTGGCGGAGGCGGAGGATCCGGTGGCACTCAAAAAAGAGCTGTCGGCCAAGTATCGCGAGGAGATTGCTAACCCGTATGTGGCGGACGAGAAGGGCTTTATCGACGAGGTGATCGACCCGCGTTTTACGCGCTCGAAGATTATCGGCGCGCTCAAAACGCTGGAGAAGAAGTCGGTCAGCATGCCGCGCCGCAAACATGGCAACACGCCGCTTTAATCGTACATTTGTTTTTAACCGCTCTTTTTATTTTGCAGGGTGCTGGAGGTGACGGTTCTTTCTTAGAGAGAAAAGACCCGTCGAGCCGGACGCCCGGGATGCTGGGGTATTTACAGCCAGCAAGAGACGCAACGCGTCCCTCCCGAGGGGAGGCGTCCGGCCCGCGCGGTTCGCTGCGCTCGTCGCCAAAATAAAAGCGGCAGTTCACTCCAGCACCCTGCAAAATAAAAGAGCAATAAAATAGAGAAGCATATGATAAAATCGATACTGATAGCCAACCGCGGCGAGATCGCCATACGCATCTGCCGCACCGCCAAGCGGATGGGGGTCAAGACCTATGTGATCCGCACCGCCAAGGAGCCGAATGCCGTTTACCTCGATTTCGCCGACAAAGTGATCGACTTTCCGGAAACCGATGGCACCGTGCCTGAATTCCTCGACATCGACAACCTCGTGAAGCTGGCCGTGGACAACAAAGTGCAGGCCATGCACCCGGGGTACGGCTACTTGTCCGAGAATGCCGATTTCGCGCAGAAATGCACCGATGCCGGTATCAAATTCGTGGGGCCGCCGGCCAAGCTCATCAAAGACATGGGCGACAAAATCATCGCCAAGGAGATCGCCGCTAAAAACGGGGTCCCCATGTTGCAGGGCAGCGAGGGGAGTGTCAAGGACGTGAAGGAAGGGGTGAAGATCGCCAAGAAGATCGGCTACCCGGTCATCATCAAGGCCGCATCGGGCGGCGGCGGGCGCGGGATGCGCATCGTCCACAAGCAGAGCGAGATGGAACAGATGTTCCATGCCGCTTCGTCCGAGGCGCAGAGCGCTTTCGGCGACCCGTCGGTATTTATCGAGAAATACCTCGAAAACCCGAAGCATATCGAATTCCAGGTGGTGGCCGATGCCCATGGGAACGTGGTGCATCTGGGGGAACGAGAGTGCTCGGTGCAGCGCAAGCACCAGAAATTGCTGGAAGAGGCGCCTTCGTCGGCGCTGGATGCCACGCTGCGCAACAAGATGGCCCGCGTGGCGGTGAAGTTGGCCAAGGGGGCGGGATATGAGAGTTTGGGGACTGTGGAGTTTTTGCTCGACAAGAACAAGAACTTCTACTTCATGGAGATGAACACCCGTATCCAGGTGGAGCATCCGATTACGGAGGCGATTACGGGACTGGACCTGGTGGAATTGCAGCTGCGGATCGCTTCGGGCGAGAAGCTGCCGATCAAGCAGAGCGACGTGAAGCTGAACGGCTGGGCCATCGAATGCCGCGTGAATGCGGAGGACGTGCAGGCCAACTTCACGCCGTCGATGGGGGTCATCAAGCAGCTGCGGCTGCCGCAGGGCGACAATATCCGGATCGACACGGGCATCGTGCCGGGCTCGGAGATCACGCCGTGGTTCGACTCGATGATCGCCAAGCTGATCGTGCACGGCAAGGATCGCAAGCAGGCTATCGAGCGCACGCTGTCGGCCCTGGAGCGTTTCTATATCAAGGGGGTGAAGACCACCATCCCGTTCTGCAAGGCGGTGTTGCACAACGCAGCGTTTTGCAGCGGCGATTTCGATACATCGTTCATCGAGACGAAACTGGAGTCGCTGGTTTACCGCGAACCGGACGAGGAGCTGATGGCGGCCTTGCTGGCCCTGTACCAGTACACGCACGAGACGGTGCCGGAGGTGGGACCTGAGACGGGGATCGACCCGTGGGTGCTGAACCGGCGTATCCGCAACCTTTAATCCTTGACTTTCACGACTATGACGACAAAGAAACCGAGCAATACGAACAAGCTGATCGCCCTGAATTCCGACACCAACGCGGAGTACGAGTTTTCGGTCAGGAACAATTACGAGTACCGCTACAATCGTTGTCCGATCCGCATCGACCTGGTGCAGGAGGCGGACGGGGTGAATGTGCTGTCGTGCAACGGCATGCGCTATCCGTACGAGATCACGCAGCAGAGTGCGAACACGTACAGCATCACGCTGAACGGGGTGAGTTATAATTTCTCGTTCGAGACGCCGTTCTCGCTGAGCCGCATGCGGATGCTGGCGGCTATGGCGGGCCTGTCGAAGAAGGAGGTTAGAAAGGCTCCGATGCCGGGCAAGATCCTGGATGTCTTCGTGACGGAGGGCCAAACGGTCGGCAACGGGGAGTCGCTGCTGGTGCTGGAGGCGATGAAGATGCAGAATACGATCTCTACGCACATGAAGGGGACGGTGACCAAGGTAACGGTCGTTCCGGGCAAAACGGTGGGCAAGGACGATGTGCTGATCGAAATCAAAGCCGAACAGTAGTTTATTTGATAACCGTTCGTTTTATTACTACCCCTTGGAGGGTACCGTTCTCTCTAACTTCGCTTCGCTCGTTTTCCTCCTTGCGCCTCGGCCATTCAAGCCAGCTTGATGGCGCTCGGCTGCTACGTCGGTTGTGAACAAAGAGAACAGTACCCTCCAAGGGGTAGTAATAAAACGAACGATTAAATATCAGTTATGGGCATATTCGACATATTCAAGAAAAAGGACTCCGACGCCGGTCAGCAGGCCAGCCTCGACAGCGGATTGGAGAAGAGCCGGGAAGGCATCTTTTCGAAGATCTCACGCGCCGTGGCCGGGAAATCGAAAGTCGATGAAGAGGTGCTCGACGAACTGGAAGAGATCCTCATCACCGCCGATGTGGGCGTCGATACCACCCTGCGCATTATCGAGCGTATCGAAGCGCGCGTCGCACGGGACAAATACCTCGGCACCGACAAACTCAACACCATCCTGCGGGAAGAAGTGACCGCGTTGCTGGCCGAGGCTCCTGCGGCGGCTTCATCGGCAGACCTGGGGTTCCTGTTTGAAAAAGACAAAGACGGAAACCCCTTCGTGCTGATGGTCGTCGGCGTGAACGGCGTCGGCAAGACCACCACCATCGGTAAGCTCGCGGCACGGCTGACGGCAGCCGGTAAAACCGTTTACCTGGGCGCCGCGGACACCTTCCGCGCCGCGGCCATAGACCAGCTCGAAGTGTGGGCGCAACGCGCCGGAGCCAAACTCGTCAAGCAGCAGATGGGGGCGGACCCGGCGTCGGTGGCGTTCGACACCCTCTCGGCTGCAAAGGCGGCGGGAGCAGACGTGGTCATTATCGACACCGCCGGGCGGCTGCACAACAAAGTCAACCTGATGAACGAGCTGACCAAGATCCGGAACGTGATGCAAAAGGTGGTGCCCGAGGCGCCGCACGAGGTGATGCTGGTGCTGGACGGCTCGACCGGGCAGAACGCGTTCGAGCAGGCGAAGCAGTTCTCGGCGGCCACGCAGATCTCCTCTCTGGCCATCACCAAACTCGACGGGACGGCCAAAGGCGGCGTGGTGATCGGTATCTCGGAACAGTTCAGGATACCAGTGCGTTATATCGGCGTGGGGGAAGGGATCGACGACCTGCAGGTGTTCGACCGGACAAGATTCGTGGGGGCGCTTTTCGGCGATCGGCGGGCGTAACTTCCCACCGACTATCTGTATGCCAGAACGGCCCATGTTTCGCCACAAGGCGCCGTATAAAAGCCTTCTTATAGTTTCCTGACCATGATCCGCATGGTCGTCCCCTTGTCGATCTCCGACTCCAGGACGAAAATGCGGCCGTGGTGATACTCTTCGATAATACGTTTGCTGAGCGACAGGCCCAACCCCCAGCCGCGCGTCTTGGTCGTGAACCCGGGCTGGAAAATGCGTTTGAAATTGGCCTTCGGCATCCCTTTGCCGGTATCGCGCACGTCGATGCAAATCCATTTGTCGTCCCGCACTGAAAGCTGCACGATAATCGCCCCGCGGCCCTGCAACGCGTCCAGCGCGTTCTTGAGCAGGTTCTCCACCACCCATTCGAACAAGGCGTCGTTGACCATCCCCTGCATCGGCTCGGAGGTGCACTGGGCGAAGTTCAGGGTCACATTCTTCGGGATGCGCGTCCGGAAATAGGCGACAGCGCCGGCCACCAGTTCGTAGATGTTCCTCGGCGCCAGGTTGGTCGTGGCCCCGATCTTCGAAAAACGATCCACCACCTTCAGCAGGCGCGTTAAATCCTTGTTCATCTCGTCCACTACGAACGGCTCTACACCCTCCTGTCCCCGCAGGTATTCGAGCCAGCCGAGCAGCGAGCTGGTGGGCGTCCCGAGCTGGTGGGCGGTCTCTTTGGCCATGCCGATCCAGACGCGGTTCTGCTCGCTGTGTTTCGACGAGCGGAAGGCGATAAAGGCGAAGCCGATGAATACGGCGAACACGCTGAGCTGTACCCACGGGAAGTATTGCAGGGCTTTGAGCAGGGGCGATTCGTCGTAAAAGACGCGCACGATGCTTCCCTGCGCGGTCGGGATCTCGATGGGGTCGCGGCCGCCGGAGCGCATGCTTTCGAGTTTGTCGGCGAGCCGGTCGGGATCGGCCATCACGGAGGGGTCGATCAACCGGTAGCGGATCACGCGCAGGTTGTCGTCGCAGACGATCACGGGGATGTCTTCGGAAAAGTTGATGATGCGGGCGAGTATCTCGGCCTGCTGCCGGGCGCCGCTGGTGGCGGACTGCACGCTCATCCCCACGGCATAAGACCACAGGTGTATCTCGTGCCGCTCTTTGTCGCGCAGTTTCCTGACGAGGTAGTTGGAATAGACGAGCGAGGTAACGCCGATGGCGAACCCGATGATGATGAAAAGCATCTTGCCGTGGTATCCGATCGAAAACTTACGCATCTGAACTTATCTGAATTTCGTACGTTTTATTTTACATTGGGTTGGAGAGAACTGCCGCTTTTTGTAAAAAGCGGCACCAAAAACTTTTAGAGCAGCCTGCCGAGAAACTCAGGCTCCGCAGTCACCCACTTTGGGTCGGGGAAATAGCCCGCTTTGACTTTGCATGAATAAACAGCGGGCTATTTCTCCCGGCCCAAAATAAAGGGTAGTTACAGCCATAGCATCCCAACGGGATGCGCTCGGAAGTTTTTCTGGTTCTCGCTAACTGCGCTACGCTTGTTTTCCTCCTCGCCGCAAGGCAGAGCGTGCAAGCCCGCTGTGCTCTTGCTGGCAGCGTCGGTTGTTCACAAAGAGAACAGTACCCTCAAACCCGAATACAAATAAACGTACGATTTTAGAAAACCGGTGTGAATTGTCGCAGGAAGCGCAGGTCGTTTTCGAAATAGAGCCTTAAGTCCTTGACCCCGTACTTCAGCATCGCGATACGCTCCACCCCCATGCCGAAGGCGAACCCCGTATATTTTTTGCTGTCGATCCCGCAGGCCTCCAGCACATTCGGATCCACCATCCCCGCCCCCATGATCTCCAGCCAGCCCGTGTACTTGCAGACCGGACAGCCCTTGCCCCCGCACAGGTTGCACGACACATCCACCTCCGTCGAAGGCTCCGTGAACGGGAAATACGACGGCCGCATCCGGATCTCCGACTTCTCGCCGAACATCTCCTTCGCAAAATAGAGGATCGTCTGCTTCAGGTCCGCAAACGACACATTTTCGTCGATATACAAACCCTCCGCCTGGTGGAAAATGCAGTGCGCCCGGTACGAGATCGCCTCGTTGCGGAACACCCGGCCCGGGCAGATCACCCGGATCGGCGGCTTCTGCGTCTGCATCACCCGCACCTGGATCGACGAAGTATGCGTGCGCAGCAGGATGTCCGGGTCCTTCTCGATGAAGAACGTGTCCTGCATATCCCGTGCCGGGTGCTCCGGCGGGAAATTCAGCGCCGTGAAGACATGCCAGTCATCCTCGATCTCCGGCCCTTCGGCCGGCACGAAACCGATCCGTTCGAAAATGTCCAGTATCCGGTTGCGCACCAGCGAGATCGGATGCCGCGTCCCCACCTTGTCCGCCCCCGCCGGGCGCGTCATGTCCAACGCCAGCGACGAGGCGTCCGCCGAAGCGAAAGCCAGCTCCTCCAGTTTCGCTTTCAGGTCGTTGATCTTCTCCATCGTCGCCGTCTTGAGGCGGTTCATCGCCTGCCCCAGCGCCTTCTTCTGCTCGGCCGGGGCCGCCTTGAACTCGTCGAACAAGGCCGTGACCGTCCCCTTTTTGCCCAGCAGGCGGATGCGGAACTCCTCGACCTCGGCGAGGGTTTTCGGGGCGAAGGCTTTCACCTCGGCCAGCAATGCTTCTATCTTCTCAGTCATGGAAATCGTTGATTATCGTCGCCAAACAAAATTATTTATCCCCCTTGCGGTCTTTCACTAGGTCGACCTTCACCTCCTTGATGTAGACATCGTCCCCCAAAGGCCTGTCCTGCAGATCGGTCGGGAGTTTCGAGATCTTCAGCACGGTTCCCATACCCGACACCACCTCCCCGAAAATCGTATAGCTGCCGTCCAGGTGCGGCGCGCCGCCCGCCGTACGGTAGACCTTCTCGCGCTCCGCCGTGATCTGTGCCCCCGAAGGGTCAGCCGCGCGTTCCGCGATCTTTTTCTGCGCCGCCGTCAGCGTGCTGTCATTCTGTACTTTACCCGTCACGATATAGAACTGCGAACTCGACGACTGACGGGCCGGATTGACGTCGTCCCCCTCCCGCGCCGCGGCCACGGCGCCCCGCTTGTGGTAATAGCGCGGCACGATCTCCGCATTGAGCTTGTACCCCGCGTCGGCGTTGCCGTACACCTTCACCTGCGAAGCCTCGATGCTCTCCGGGTCGCCCGCCTGGATCATAAAGTCGCGGATCACCCGGTGGAACAACAGGTTATCGTAGAAACCCTTTTCGGCCAGCTTCACGAAGTTGTCCCGGTGGTTCGGCGTATCGTTGAAAAGGCGGAACTTCACCGTCCCTTTGGAGGTTTTCATTGTCACCACGTAATGGGCCCCCTCGCCCGCAACAAGCGCCTTCTTTTTCGCTGCCGCCGGTACAGCGAGCAGGCAGCATAATGCCGCTATGAGCGAATAGCGGAAATTTTTTACTAATTTTACGTTTTGTTCTACCATCGGTCCGGGATATGGGTTTCAAAGAGCAAATTTACTAAATTCCCGGTAAAACACGGGCGATTATGAAGCGAATTCTCACACTTGTGCTGATTCTTCTGCTGGCCGGCGGCGCGCGGGCACAGCGTGTGGGCGTGGTCTTCAGCGGCGGAGGGGCCAAGGGGTTGTACCATGTCGGCATCCTCAAGGCGCTGGAAGAGAACAATATCCCGATAGACTACGTCTCCGGTGCCTCGATGGGGGCCATCGTGGCGGGGATGTACGCGGCGGGCTACTCGCCCGATGAGATGATCCGCTTCTTCATCACCGACAGCGTGCAGCGCTGGCTTTCGGCCAAAAGCTCGGACCTGGACAACAACTACTATTTCAAGAAGTTCGAGCCCACGCCGACCATGGTTTCGGTCAAGATCGACCCCAAGGCGGTCAAATCGACCGCCATCCAGATACCGACCAATATCATCTCGCCCTACCTGCTCGACCTGGCTTTCATGCGGATGCTCTATCCCGCTTCGGCAGCCGCCGGGAACGATTTCGACAGCCTGATGGTGCCGTTCCGGTGCAACGCATCGGACGTCTACAACAAGGAGACCGTCGTGTTCGACAAGGGGAGCCTGCCGTTCGCCATCCGGGCTTCGATGACTATCCCGCTGGTGTTTAAGCCGGTGATGCAGGACACCGTGGTGCTGTTCGACGGGGGGCTTTACAACAATTTTCCGTGGCAACCGTTAGATTCCGCGTTCAAGCCGGACATCCTGATCGGTGGGGTCTGCGCTTCGAATTACGAGAACCCGTCGGCCGACAATCTGGTGCAACAGGTCAGCGTGATGGCCACCAGCAAGACCGACTATTCGCTGCCGGACAGCCTCGACGTGGAGATCAAGCGGCGGTTTCACGAAGTGGGGGTTCTGGACTATGATAAGGCCAGTTACATCATCGCCCGCGGTTATGAGGACGCCATGCGGCAGATGCCGGCGATCCGGGAGCGGATCGCGCGCCGCGTCTCCGACGGGGAGATCGAGGCCAAAAGGGAGGCTTTCAAGGCCCGGATCAAACCGCTGGTCTTCGAACAGATCGACATCGAAGGGCTGACGCCCAAGCAGACGGAGTATGTCTACCGCCAGCTGGGGCTCAAGCCGCGGCAGCTGTTCGACGTGGAGTATTTCGACCGGAAATACATGCAGGTGCTGGCCGGCGGGGTGTTCAACGGCGAGTTTCCGGAGGTGACTTACAATCCGGAGACGGGTTTTTTTCGGCTGAAACTGACGCTCCACACCCAGGCGAGCATGCAGTTTTCGCTGGGGGGCAACATCTCCTCCACGGCGCTGAACCAGGGCTACGCGGCGTTCAGCTACCGCACCGTGGGGCGCAACGTATCGACCTATGCCGTACAAGGCTATTTCGGGACGTTCTACAACTCGGTGAAGGTGGGTGGCCGGCACGACATCTACACCCAGTTCCCGTTCTTCGTGGAGTACAATTACACGTACGACAATTACGACTACAAGGCCAACCACATGAACCGGTATTACCGGAACAAGGACTGGCGCTACCGGACGCGGAACGAGAATACGTTCAGCACCTCCATCGCCATCCCGGTGCTGGAGAACGCGGCATTCCGCGGGCGGCTGACGCTGGGGGTGACGGACGATTACTACTTCCGCGGGCAGTTCACCAACGTGGACAAGCCGGACCGGAGTTGTTTCACTTATGCGAACCTGACAGCCGAGGTGCAGGAGCAGTCGCTGAACTATGCCCTCTATCCGAACCGGGGCAAGGAGCATATTCTGCAACTGCGGTTTACGGAGGGGTTGGAGAGCTACTATCCGGGGACGCTGCCGGGGGCTTCGGCGTCGTTCCGGACGCAGAACCGAAACTGGTTCGAGGTGCGTTACCGGCGCGAGCAGTATATCCCGCTGGCTAAGTGGTTTACGTTTGGCTACCTGGCGGAGGCGACGGTGTCGAACCATCCGGATTTCGACAACCGGCTGGTGACGGCGATGTCGCTGCCGGCGTTCCAGCCGATCCCGCTGATGCGGACGATGTTCATGCCGGAGTTCCGTTCGAAGTCGTACGTGGGGGCCGGGGTGATCCCGGTGTTCAATATGGCCAACAATTTCTACCTGAAATCGTATGTTTACGCTTTCGTGCCGCAGGAGGTGGCCTATGACCACGGCTGGACGGGGGATATCTGGAACCGCCTGCGCAAGCGCACGGAGTTCGTGTTCGGGGGATCGCTCGTCTACCAGACGTTCATCGGCCCGGCGTCGCTGACGCTGAACAAGTACAGCACGGGCAAGTCGGACTGGCAGCTGGTCTTCAATTTCGGCTATACGCTCTTCTCCTCCCGCAGATTCTGACGCGTTCCGGGATAATAATACGTGGCGCGCATCCTGCGTATTCTCCCGCAGGTTCTGAGTCGTTCGCTATCCGGGACGGAAATACGCAGTGCATCCTGACGTAGCCTCCCGCAAATTCCGCTGCATGCCCGGATCGCTATGGGGCAAAAATAACCGGGGCGGTTTCCGTATGGAAACCGCCCCGGCCTGTGAACAGTATTTTCTGAGAAGGATTATTTGCGGATCGCCCCAACCCCCGGAAGCTCTTTGCCTTCCATGTACTCCAGCAGGGCGCCGCCGCCGGTAGACACGTAGCTGACCTGGTCGGCCATCCCGAACTTGTTGATGCAGGCTACCGAGTCGCCCCCGCCGATCAGCGAGTAAGCGCCTTTGGCCGTAGCTTCCACGATCGCTTCGGCAACGGCTTTCGAGCCGTCGGCGAAGGTGTCGAATTCGAATACCCCTACCGGGCCGTTCCAGAGGATCGTTTTGGATTCGCCGATCACTTTGCGGAACTTCTCGGCCGTTTTCGGGCCGATGTCCATCCCTTCCCAGCCGTCCGGGATGTCGTTGGCCGGGCAGATCTTGGTATTGGCGTCGTTGCTGAACGCGTCGCCGCACTTGGCGTCTTCGGCCAGCACGAGGTTCACACCCAGTTTCTTAGCCTTTTCCATAATGGCTTTGGCGGTGTCAAACTGGTCTTTTTCGCAGATCGACTTGCCGATCTTGCCGCCCATGGCAGCCATGAAAGTATAGGTCATGCCCCCGCCGAGGATCAGGTTGTCCACCTTCTCCATCAGCGATTCGATGATGGTGATCTTGGTCGATACCTTCGAGCCGCCGAGGATGGCGGTGAACGGTTTCTTCGGCGCTTTCAGCACGCTGTCGATCGCTTTCAGCTCGCCTTCCATGATGTAGCCGAACATCTTGTCGTTCGGGAAATACTCGGCGATCAGGGCCGTCGAGGCGTGGGCGCGGTGGGCCGTCCCGAACGCGTCGTTGATATATACGTCGGCGTAGCCTGCCAGTTTCTTGGTGAACTCTTTCTGGGACTCCTTAACCTTGGCTTTGGCAGCTTTTTTCTCTTCGTCGGTGGCGTCCTCTTTCAGGCCGCGCGGTTTGCCTTCCTCTTCGGCATAGAAGCGGAGGTTTTCGAGCAGCAGTACCTGTCCCGGTTTCAGGGCGGCCGATTTCTCGGCGGCGTCGGCACCCATGCAGTCCGTAGCGAACTCGATCTTCTGGCCGAGGAGCTTTTCGATGGTCGGGATGATGTGCTTGAGCGAGAATTTGTCCTCCGGACCTTTCGGGCGCCCCAGGTGCGACATCAGGATCACCGAGCCGCCGCCTGCCAGTACCTTTTTGATGGTCGGGATGGCCGCGCGGATGCGGGTATCGTCGGTTACGTTGAAGTCAGCGTCCAAAGGCACATTGAAGTCAACGCGGATAATCGCCCGTTTGCCTGCGAAGTTGTAGGTGTCGATTGATTGCTGCATGGCTGTGTGTGTTAAATGTATTTTGAGTGATTTTGTCTGCGAACGGTTGTTAGTTGATTCACAGCTACAAAGATATGGATATTTTCGGATATTACTAAAATATTTTCGGATCGGAGGTTTGCGGCGGCCTATGGGAGGTGTTGCATGGAAATCCGGTTGTCCCGGCGAATGGCCGGAGCCGTTCCGCGACCTTTAAAGTCGTGCGCCGAAGCTATCACTGGCGCGGAACCTTTTTTTTGTCACTTAATGCTTCTACGATGCACAGCATCGAACGCGTTGCGTCTTTCATCAGGATTTGCAACGATTTACTTAAGTCCCGCCGGGCTCCCTCGGACGCCGCCCGCTCTGTCGTTTTCGGGTCGCAGCCTGCGGGGAACGCGTAGCGGTCCTCCGCCCGGGGAGGCTGCGGACCGGCCGCTGGCGCAGGCACGCCGACGAAGCTGTAACTACCCTTAAGCGCCAACGCGCAAGGACGACGATCGTTTCTGGAATGTGCTGCCCGCTCTCCCGTTTTCAGGCTGCCGCTCTGGGGGGAGCGCCTTATGTTCGAGCCTATTGCGGCCCGTCAGGGTCGCGCAGCCCGGAGCCACCCCCGGCCTTACTATGAAAGACAGGCCGGACGCTGACGCGGG
>JAJBVQ010000096.1 GCA_020859745.1 Rikenellaceae bacterium | reverse complement strand
GACGCACGGCAAGACTACCACAACGCCGATGGTGGCCCATTTCAACGCCGTGGGGGCGGGAGAGTGTTCTGCGTTTTTGGGCGGAATTTCCAAGAATTTCGACTCCAACCTGGTGCTGGGTACGGGGCGGCGGATGGCGGTGGAGGCGGACGAATTCGACCGCTCCTTTTTGCAGCTGCATCCGAAAGAGGCGCTCATCACTTCGGTCGATCCGGATCACCTTGACATTTACGGCACGTATGAGGCGGTGCGGGAGGCCTTCGCGCAGTTCGGCCGCCAAATATTGCCCGGAGGGACGCTTATCCTGAAAAAGGGGGTCGAACTGCCGCTGGAGCGGACGGACATACGCCGCTACACCTACCATGCGACCGATACGGGGGCCGATTTCCATGCCGAAAACCTGAGCGTCGACGGGGGAGGATATTATTCGTTCGACCTCGTGTGTCCCGACCGGCGGATCGACGGCTGCCGGCTGGGGATTCCGGGGCTGGTGAATGTCGAGAACTGCGTGGGGGCGGCGGCTTTGGTTTGGTGCGAGGGCTTTATCTCGGACGATGCGTTGCGCGAGGCTATGGCCACCTTCCAGGGCGTGCAGCGGCGTTTCGATTTCTGGGTCAACGAGCCGGAGAATCCGCAGGGGACGATCTACATGGATGATTATGCGCATCACCCGGCCGAGTTGCGGGCGATGCTCACCTCCGTACGGAAAATGTTCCCGCAGCGGGAGCTGACGGTGGTGTTTCAACCGCATCTCTATACCCGGACGCGCGATTTCGCGCCGGAGTTCGCGGAGGTCTTGAACCTGGCCGACCGGGTGTTGCTGATGCCGATCTATCCGGCGCGGGAGCTGCCGATACCGGGGGTGGAGTCGGAGATGATCCTGAGTGGCGTGACGGCCCCGCATAAGAAACTGGTCTGCAAAGAGCGGCTGTTGGACGAAATCGGAGCGTTGCAGGTCGGAGGTGTGCTCGTTACTGCGGGGGCGGGGGATATCGACCGTTTCTGCGCCCCGGTGGCGGAGATCGTGCGGCGGAAAAACCTTTTGAACAATCAGGCCAAGTAACCTCGATCCGAAAAGATGTCGCCGGGAGGACGGAAAATAGTCAATGTGCTGTTGCTGGTTTTGCTGGTGGCCTATACTGTCGTGGCCGTGCATTATTGTTCGGGGCGGGAGAGGGAGCTGAAGTGCAGGGGGGTGGAGATCGTGATCCGGGACAGCGCGCAGCTGCGGTTCGTCACGCCCGCGATCGTGCGCCACTGGCTCGCGGACAGCGGTGTGCGGCTCAACGGCGTGCCGCTGCGGGAGGTGGATGTCTATGCCGTGGAGCGGCTGGTCGAGGGGCAGGATTACGTATCGCGGGCAGATGCCTATACGGCCATCGACGGCCTGCTGCACATCGTTTTGAGCCAGCGCAGGCCGGTGCTGCGCGTGGTCAGCGAGTCGGGCCATAATTTCTACCTGGACAGCACGCTGGTGCTGCTGCCGCCCCAGCCGGACTGCATCGCCGAGGTGCCGGCGGTGAGCGGAAAGCTGCCGCTGGGTTTCCCGGCGGACTATTTCGGACGTTTGGATGAAAAAAAGTTTCCCCGCGAGCGGGAATTGTTGCATAATCTGCTTAACTTTGTCCATCAGGTAGATACCGATCGCTTTTTGGCGGCCCTGACGGCCCAGGTCTATTACGACGGGAAAGAGGTACGATTATTGCCCCGGGTGGGTGGACAGACGATCCGTTTCGGGGAGATAGCTGATTCGGCGGCGGTGGCCGGCCGGTTGCGGAAACTGTCGCGGTTCTACCGGAAAAGCTTCGGCGAAGGGTGGTGGCGTTCGGCCACGGAGATCGACCTCCGGTTCCGGGGGCAGGTGGTCTGCAAGGGGATGCCGGAAGCGGCCCGTCCGGTAGGCGGCGGGGATAAGCAAACTGAGAGCACACACGAGATATATGGACAATAACGAATACGTTGCGGCGGTCGACCTGGGTACTACCAAGGTGGCGATGGCCGTGGGACGCAAAGCCGAGAAGAATAAGATCGAGATCGTCGCCCTGAAAGAGGTGGCCTCCAGCGGTGTGATGAAGGGCGACCTGAAGAACATCGAACAGGCTTCGCAGGTGTTGCGCGAGGTCAAGGCCAAACTCGAACAGGAGTTGGGGATCGTGGTGCGCGAGGCCTATGTCGGGGTTTCGGGCCAGCATATACAGTGCAACCGGACCCAGGGGTACGTGACGGTGCAGAACGTGACGGATGCGGGGGTGACGGAGGTCCGCAAGAGCGATGTGGAGCGGCTGATCGACGACCAGCGGAACGCGTCGCTGCCGGCGGGCAAGACCATTATCAGCATACTGCCGCAGTCTTATACCTTGGACGGCGAGGACGATATCAGCGAGCCGGTGGGGATGGAGGGGCGGAAGCTGGAAGCGAAGTTCAATGTCATTATCGGCGAGGAGACGGCTATCGAGCGGATCCGGCGGTGTTTTCAGCGGGTGGGTTTGAAGTTGGCGGGGATTGTGCTGCAACCGCTGGCGTCGGCCGAAGCGGTGCTGAGCGATGACGAGAAGGAGTTGGGCGTGGCCGTGGTGGATATCGGGGGGGGGACTACCGACATATGCGTCTATTATGACAAGGTGATCCGGCACCTGGCGGTCATTCCGATCGGGGGGAATATTATCAACAAGGACATACGGGCGTACGGGATACTGGAGCGGTATGTCGAGAAGCTCAAGACTTCCTTTGGGGAGGCGGTGGCCGAACGGACGCCGGGGGATAAATACATCAATATACCGAGTGTCAACGGGCAGGCCCCGAAGGAGATCGCGGTGCGGACGCTGGCGGGGATCATCGAGGCCCGGATGTACGACATTATCGACTACGTCAAGCTCGAAATCGAGCGCTGCGGGTACAAGGGGAGATTGGGGGCCGGGATCGTGCTGCCCGGGGGCTGTGGCTTATA
>JAJBVQ010000275.1 GCA_020859745.1 Rikenellaceae bacterium | reverse complement strand
CCGTAGGTCAACCCACCCCCGGCGAACCGACGCTGCCGACGAATGCAAAGCAAGTACACTTGCTTTGCTGAGTGGCAAGGAGGAAAACGAGCGAAGCGAAGTTAACGCCTGCAACATCGCTTCGCTCGTTTTGGCCTCGCTGGCTCCGGCCCTGATTGCCCGCCAAAAAATGAAGATTGCGGAGCCTAAGGAGTAGCGCAGCTATCTCAACAGTCTTTTGGGTATCTTTTCTGAAGAAAAGGTACGGTTGCCTCCAACCCAATGCAGAATAATTGTACGGTTGCCTCCAACCCATTGCAGAATAATCGTACCTTTGCGTTAGTTTTATATTGGTTATGAAAAAGATACTCGCCCTGCTGCTCTGCCTGCCCGTTGCGGCGGCCACCCTGGTTTCGTGCAAGAAAGACCCTGCGCCCCAGCCGCCGCTGGGCAAAAAGCACCGCACCGTGATCGAATACATGGTCGCCGACAATAACCTGTACAGCTACGCCGAGGACGACATCAACGAGATGGAGGCGGCGTGGAGCGACAACTACTACGGCCACATGGTCGTGTACCTCTACCCCGTGGCATCGTCCAGCAGCTACGCTCCGTCCCGGAAAGACTATAACGAAAAACCCAGGCTGCTGCTGGTCTCGCGGGACAACAACACGCAGGTTATGTCGAGCCGGGTGCTGAAAACCTACGGCCGGGAGCAGGATCCCACCGATCCGGCCGTGATGAAACAGGTAATCGCCGACGCCATGGAGCTGGCCCCCGCGGACAACTACGCCCTGGTGATGTGGTCGCACGGTTCGGGATGGTTACCCAAAGGGTTGGGGCAGCCGCTCAAGTCCATGCTGCCGCCGGCCGGGGATCCGGCATGGGCGGGCTCCAAACTCGAAGGAATGGCCCCCGAAACACCGGACGGAGGCATAGCCTACTCGTTCGGGCAGAGCAACTCGCACGGCAACAATGAGATGGAGATCGACGAAATGGCGGCGGCGCTGCCGACCGGGACGGTGTTCGATTTCATCCTCTTCGACGCCTGCCACATGGCCTGCGTCGAGGTGGCGTGGGAACTCCGGGACCGCACGGAATACCTGATCGCCTCGGCGGCGGAGACGCTGGCCGACGGTTTCCCCTACACGGAGATCATGGGGTCGATGTTCGCCCCGCAGGCGGACGTGGAGGGGATCGCCCGCAAATTCTTCGACCATTACAACACCATGTCGGGCCAGTGGCGGAGCGCGACTGTCGGGGTGGTACGCAGCAGCGAGCTGCCGGGGCTGGCTTCGGCGGTCAAGGCGCTGTGCGACGCGGGGCTGCCGGCGTCGGGCATCTCTTACGCGGGGCAGCAGTACGGGCGAACCGCAACCTATTTCAACAACACGTTTTACGACCTGCGGGATTTCGCCGAAAAGACATGGGGGGCCGCCGACCCGAAAGTGACTGCCCTGCAAGCGGCGCTGGACAAAGCGGTGGTGTACCAGGCGGCGACGCCGTGGCTGTTCAGCCAGTTGCAGGTGACGGCCCACTGCGGCCTGTCGTGCTACCTGCCGCGGAACTCCACGCCGCTCTCGCTGGCGGCTTACCGCACGCGGTTCGGCTGGAGCACGGCGTCGGGCATGGGTTCTCTGGTGCCGTAGTTTCCGCTTCGGCCCGGATATACCGGGCGCCGCACGGCTTCCGGGCTGTGCGGCGCCTTTGCTTTTCGCGGGAGGAAATAGGATACCGCACGGGTTTTGCACCCGGACGGTCACTCGGGAATACGACATTAATCGTAGGGTTAATTATTCGGCCCGGAGCCAGCGGTGCCGCTGGGCACTCCAGCCGGGCTGTAACTACCCTAAGTTGCGCCCCTGCGCCTTAAAGCGGAATAAACTCCCGAATCGAGTGCCGAGCGGCACCTCCGGGCCGAACGCTAACGCGCAGCCGTTGGCTATTTTGCTGGTTGTAACTACCCGCATGATAACCCTACGATTATACAGCACGTTTTGTACGTCCCGCAGCCAGCGGAGGCGCAAACGAGCGAAGCGAGTTTTAACTGCGCTACGCTTGTTTTCCTCCTTGCCGTTCGGCCATTCAGGCAAGCCTGATGGCACTCACTGGCTGCGTCGGTTCAGCCCTCCGCCCGGGGTGGCTGCGGGCTGACCGCTTCGCGGAAACTTAATTTTAACCGTACGGTTGTTTATAATTTCCCGTACAGCACCGCCCTCTTTATAATTTCTGCGGCGAGCGTAGCGAGGCGTGCGGGTCCCGCAGGCTGCGATTGGCGAGAAAATCCTATGTTAGTTTACGATTTGCCGAAAATACCTATATTCGTGCTTTCAAAATATTCAGGAAAATGGACGGTAAAAAAAGAGGATTTACGGCCGGGGTGCTCGCCACGGAGTGCGCCAAGGCCGATCCGCACGGGGCGCTGAGCGTGCCGGTGTACCAGAATGCGGCTTTCGAGTTCCCGACGGCGGAGGCGATGGAGTTGGCTTTCACGGGGCGCACGGCGGATCATGCCTACTCGCGCATCACCAATCCGACGGTCGAGCATTTCGAGCGGCGCGTGCGGGAGGCCACCGGGGCGCTGAGCGTCACGGCGCTCAACTCGGGGATGGCGGCCATTACCAATATGTTCTTCACTTTGGCGCGGGCGGGGGCCAACGTGGTCACCTCGCCGCACCTGTTCGGCAATACCTACTCGCTGCTGAAATCGACGCTGGCCGACTTCGGGGTCGAAACGCGTTTCGCAGAGATGACCGACCCGGCGGCGGTGGCGGCGAAGATCGACGGGGATACCTGCGCGGTGTTCCTCGAAATTATCACCAATCCGCAGATGGAGGTGGCCGATTTGCCGGCTTTGTCGGCGGTGTGCCGGGCTAAGGGGGTGCCGCTCGTCGCAGATACGACGGTCATTCCGTTCCCTGTGTTCCGCGCGGTGGATCTCGGGGTGGACATCGAGATCGTCTCCAGCACGAAGTACCTCTCGGGCGGTGCTACGGGG
>JAJBVQ010000151.1 GCA_020859745.1 Rikenellaceae bacterium | reverse complement strand
TTGTACGGGTACTTCTGGAAGCTGCTCCGGTGCTTTTCGGCGGCGAGCGTAGCGAGCCGTGCGGGCCGGACGCCTCCCCACGGGAGGCCCGCCACTCTCGCGATGCTCGATGCGGCCGCCCCCGGGCCCCCGGACCGAATAGCAATATAACCGTACGGTTTCGTGCAGTTTCAGGACCGCAAGATGGTATTGGGAATACACACGCATGACCGCCCGCTAAAAAAAGCGGGAATGAAAATTACGCGTAAGCGGAATTTACAGAATTGCTGAGGGCGCCTGTAATTAACCGTATCGACTTAACAGACATTGATTATGATATTACCGATTTACATTTACGGTTCGCCGGTGCTGCGGGAGGTGGCCCGGGATATCGACGCGGCGAACTATCCGAATTTGAAAGAGTTGATCGCCAATATGTTCGAAACGATGGTCGAGGCCGACGGCGTGGGGTTGGCGGCGCCGCAGGTGGGGCTGCCGATCCGCCTTTTCTGCATCGACCTGACACCGGTGGCGGACGAAGTGCCCAAGGGGATGCCGCTCAAACAGGTCTTTATCAATGCCGAGATCTATGAGCGCGGCGGCGCGGAAGTGAAGATGGGCGAAGGGTGCCTGAGCCTGCCGGGGCTGAACGAAGATGTGGTGCGGCCTTCAAAGATCAGGATACGCTACCTGGACGAGAACCTGAACGAGCGGGACGAGGAGTTCGACGGCTATCCGGCGCGAGTGATCCAGCACGAGTACGACCATACCGACGGGGTCGTCTTCACCGACCGGGTGGCTCCTTTGCGCAAGAACCTGATCAAATCGAAATTGCTGGCCTTCACCAAAGGCAAGTACCGGGCTTCGTACCGGTGTAAACTGGCGAAGTAGTTCTTACGGGATCGACAACGGGCGCAGCGAACATTCGTGTTCGCTGCGCCCGTTTTTTTGCGCGTGTCCGGAATAGCTTTCCGTCTCCCCCTTCCGTATCCCCGTCACTCCCGTACGCAGCGGACGGAAAAGCAGTAGACGCGGGAGGTGTTGGACCGGTCGGGCGTGACATTGCCGGGGTCGATGGCCATGTAGAGATTGCCGGCGGCTGTGCTCCATGCGTATCCGCTGTGCCCGACCACATAGAGCTGGCTGGTGTTGTACCGCGCTCCCCCGGCAGGGTACCATGCGTTGCCGCCGTGTACTTGCGTCGAACCCCAGGAGTAACCGGAAACCGGCGTATCCCAAGGCTCGTTGGCCGTGGCATCGGCGTAGGTGAATGCTTCCCACGGGCATAGTCCCCCGGCCTTGTCGCCGCTTTTGGGCACCTGCCACCCTGCCGGGCAGGGGTCGAAAAGGGTCTTTATCCCGTCTTGCCATAATGCGTCGTTCTGCGGCGCCGTCCAGTCGTTCTGCGGGCCTGCGAAATAGAAGCCGGAGAGGTAAAAAACAGGGTGATTATAAGTCGGCTGCCCGCGCTGCCGGGGCCATATCCAACCGGGCGAACTCTTCGCGCAGGTATTTGTAATATCCCGTGATGGCGATCATGGCGGCATTGTCGGTCGTCAGTGCGAACGGCGGTATGTAGGTCGCCCATCCGTACTTCTCCCCCGCTGCGAGGATGGCCTCCCGCAAGCCCGAATTGGCCGAAACGCCCCCCGCTACGGCGATCTCCGTTATGTCGTATTGCTTGGCCGCTTTGATGAGCTTGTTCATCAATATGTCCACGATGGTGGCCTGCAGCGACGCGCAGAGGTCCGCTTTGTGGTGTTCGATAAAATCGGGATCGTCGGCCACGTGGTCGCGCAGGAAGTAGAGGAACGAGGTTTTCAGGCCGCTGAAGCTGTAATCGAAGCCGCCGACTGATGGTTTGGCGAACTTGAACGCTTTCGGGTCTCCCTCTTTGGCGAGCTTGTCGATCAGCGGGCCGCCGGGGTAGGGCAGGCCCATGATCTTGGCGCACTTGTCGAAGGCTTCGCCCGCAGCGTCGTCGATGGTGCTGCCGATGATCTCCATGTCCAGGTAGTCGCGCACCAACACGATCTGCGAGTTGCCGCCCGATACCAGCAGGCAGAGGAACGGGAATTTCGGCTTCGGCGCGTCGGGATTGTCGGGCAGGGTCACGAAGTGGGCCAGTATGTGCCCTTGCAGGTGGTTGACCTCCATCATCGGGGTGTCCTGCGCGATCGAGAACCCTTTGGCGAACGATACCCCGACCAGCAGCGATCCCAGCAGTCCCGGCCCGCGGGTCACGGCGATGCCGTCCACTTCGGCCGGGGCGACGCCCGCCTTTTTCAGGGCCAGGTCGACGACCGGGACGATATTCTGCCCGTGGGCCCGCGATGCGAGTTCGGGAATGACGCCGCCGTATTCGGCGTGGACGGCTTGCGAGGCGATGACGTTCGACAGCAGCACGCCGTCGCGTATGACGGCGGCGGAGGTGTCGTCGCACGAGGATTCTATGCCGAGGATGGTGATTTCCATGTAATGCGGGTCTCTGCGTATATATTGACTGACAAAGATATGAATTTTTCGGTTTGCGCTCTTTGGCGTGTTTTTTGTAATTTCACGTTTTTCATTGTTTTACTTAAACTATTTTAGAGGTATGAAAAAGGTTTTATTCAATTCGGTTTGCGCGGCCGTGTTGGCTCTCGGTATGGTGGCCTGCGGCGGCAACAAAGGGATGAAGGCGGATTCCGCGTCGGATACGGTGTCGCGCCGCTATGTGGGAACGCTGCCGGCGGCCGACGGCCCGGGCATCGTTTACGACCTCACGCTGACGAACCCGGCGGAGGATACGATGGGCGGCGATTTCGCCCTGTCGATGACCTACCTGGAGGCGGAGAACGGCAAGGACGCCACGTTCGATTCGGAAGGCCAGTGGACGGCCGTCGAGGGCATCCCCGGCAATTCGTCGGCGGTGTACTACCAGCTGATCGGGTCGGGCATGCAGCCGGACACGACCAACCTCCTCTTCCTGGGGGACAGCGTGGTTCTGCTGGGTTCGGGCC
>JAJBVQ010000185.1 GCA_020859745.1 Rikenellaceae bacterium | reverse complement strand
GCACCTTGCCCACCACGAACGGCGTGCGCAGCGCGATGAACTCCTTATCCTTGAGCATCGCCTTGATATACTTCGTGTCGATGGTAAGCGTCAAAGGCTTGCCGTCGCGCTCCACCTGCACGTCGCGGGCGTCGTCAAGCAAGATGACCGCCGGGATCTGCCCGTAATTATCCACATACTCGCCCCCCACCGACAAGACCTTGTCCCCGTCCCGGAAACCGATCTCGTGCGCCACCTCGCTGAACATGAAGCCGTGCTCGACATCCTTCGTCTTAATGTACGAATCGCCCCAAGCATACGTAATCCCGATATAGATCCCTATCGCCAGCACGATATTCATCAGCACCCCGCCCACGATAATGAGCAGCCGCTGCCACGCCGGTTTGGAACGGTACTCCCACGGCTGCGGCTCGCTTTTCATCTGATCCGTGTCCATCGACTCGTCCACCATGCCCGCGATCTTGCAGTAGCCGCCGAACGGCACCCAACCCATGCCGTACTCCGTCTCGCCGATGCGGAACTTGAAGATCGAAAACCAGGGGTTGAAAAAGAGATAGAATTTCTCGACCCGGGTATGGAATATCTTGGCGAACAGGAAATGGCCGAATTCGTGGATCAGCACCAGTAACGAAAAGCAGGTGATCACCTGCAGGACTTTGATAAAAACCTCCATTTATCGAAGAAAGAAATATTAACTGTTTAAAAATGAGCCGAGTATCCGCCCGCGCACCGTATCCCGCGCCGCTGCGTCGAGCGACACGTAATCTTCGAGCGTCTGCGGCGCAGCCTGCGGCACCGTCTCCAGCGCCCGCCGGATGACCCTGTATATATCGGTAAACCGGATCCGCCCCTCCAAAAACTCCGCTACCGCCACCTCGTTGGCCGCATTCATCACACACGCCCCCCCCTTGCCGTAATCGCCCCGGAGCACGTCGTATGCCAGCCCCAGGCAAGGATACTTCACCCCATCCACCGCCTCGAAAGTCAGACCGCCGCACAGCGAAGGCTCGAAAGCCGTCGCCCCCTTAACCGGCAACCGGTACGGGAAGGTCAGCGCATACTGTATCGGCAGACGCATGTCCGGCACCCCCATCTGCGCCTTGAACGCCCCGTCCGCAAACTCGACGAACGAATGCACCGCCGACTGCGGGTGCACCGCCACGTCGATCCGCTCCGCCGGCAGGTCGAACAGCCACCGCGCCTCGATCACCTCAAACCCTTTGTTCATCATCGTCGCGCAGTCCACGGTGATCTTCCGGCCCATCTCCCAGCAGGGGTGTTTCAGCGCATCCGCAGCGGTCACCGTTTCCAGCTCCGCCGCCGGAATGTCCCGGAACGCCCCGCCCGAAGCGGTCAGCACCAACCGCCGCACCGAGGACGAAGCCTCGCCCACTAGGCATTGGAAGATCGCCGAGTGCTCCGAATCCACCGGGATAACCGGCGCGTTATATTGCTTCGCCTCACCCATCACCAACTCCCCCGCAACGACCAAGGTCTCCTTGTTCGCCAATGCAATCTTCTTGCCGGCCCGTATCGCCGCCAGCGTCGGCGCCAGCCCCGCGAACCCCACCATGGCCGAGACCACAGTGTCCACCGAGGTGGAAGCCACCGACATCGCCGCGGCATCAGTCCCCGCATAGACCTTGACCGGCAGATGCGCCAAAGCCGCGGATAAAGGGGCGTAAAAAGCGTCGTCCGCGATCACCACGCAGTCCGGCTCAAACTCCTCCGCCTGCCGCGCAAGCGCCTCCCAGTTGGTATGGGCCGCCAGCATTTCGACCTCGAACAGCTCCGGATAGGCCCGCACCACGTCGAGGGTCTGGGTTCCGATAGAACCCGTCGAGCCCAGTATGGCGATCCGTTGGCGTTTATTCTCCTCTTGCATACCCCCGGGGTTAGAATACGATATAGTTTTCAGGATCCACCGCCGTCCCGTTGTACCACAGTTCGAAGGTCATGTGCGGGATCTTGTTGTCGGTCAGCTGGCCCGTCACAGCCACCGGTTCGCCCGCCCGGATATGTTCGCCCGTGGTTTTCATCACCTTGGCCACCTGCTTATAGATGGAGACCATGTTTCCCCCGTGCTGGATCACGACGATATTGCCGCTTTCCGGGTTCCACGAATTGAGGATCACCGTCCCGTCGAGCACGGCCAGCACCACCTGGTTCGGTGCCGGGGCGATCTCCACGCCGTAAACGCCGGTCTTGGGCGAGAATGGCTTGGCGATCATCCCTTTGACCGGAGGCAGCATCTCGAAGGTGATCTCCGTTCGCGTGCGCGCGGCGCTTCCGTCCTCCAGCCGGTAAGGCGACCCTTCGGCGGTCATCTGCTCCCGCAGCACGGAGTCGAGCCCGATCCGCGACGAAACGGTTCCCTTGACTCCCTGCCTGCGCAGGGTATCCGCTTCGGAAACGGGCACCTGCCCGTCGAGTATTTTGGCGAAATTGGCGTGGTATTCCCGCCACCGCCCCACTTCGGCGGAGAGCGAGTCGAGTTTCATGATATTGGCGATCAGGGCCTCGCGCGAGCGGCTGCCGGGATAGCCCGGAATCAGATCGAGAACGGGGGTGTAGGCCACGGTGGTCAGGGACGCCACGAACACGACCAGCAACAGGGCCACCACGGCCAGGGCCATGTTGATCCGGCTGACGAAGACGTGCCAGATCTCCTGTCCGGTGCGCACGTTGCGCAGCGAAAGTTTGTTCCGCTCACGGAGGTAACCGACGATCTCTCTGAATTTCATGTATCTGCTTTATGACGTACAAAGATAGTTTTTTCCGGCGAATACGACCTATCCGACGGTTATTAACGGTTCGTTTTTGTCACTATCCGCCGTATGGAACCGTACCTTTTCTTCAGAAAAGATACCCAAAAGACTTTTGAGATAGCTGTGCTACTCCTTAGGCTCCGCAATCCGCAGCTTTGGCGTGTAATCAGGGCCGGAGCCAGCGAGGACTGCTTGCAGGCCTACGCCGGGGGTGGCT
>JAJBVQ010000274.1 GCA_020859745.1 Rikenellaceae bacterium | reverse complement strand
TGGGCTTGCGGCCGCCGGGGCCGGGTCCGATAGGGGGTGGACATAATGGACAAAGAACGGATTTTTTATTCGATCGTTTATTTTGCATACCGTCGAATAGGACTGCCATCTTGTGGCGGCGGCGAGCTGTGCGAGCCGCGCAGGCCGAGAGCAAGTAGTTAAGTTCTCTTGCGCCGTTAGGCTGCGGCGACCGCCTCCCCCGGCGGGAAGCCGCAACTACGCCAAAGGCTCCGTTGCTGATTCCCACAGGCTGTCGCCAAAAACAATACTTCTTGCATCAAAGGAACAGTTCTGTACAAAACAAGGCACAGAAAACCAATCGAATAATAGATGGTTAGTGCAATACCGGGCGGTAGAAGGTGTCGCGTTCGACCGGTACGAAACCCGCCGCCCGCACCAGTTGCTCCATCCGCTCCGTCGATAGCCGCGGGCGCTGATCTTCGGCCCCCGCCATGGAGTAGATCTTAGTGGTATCGTCGATCGTGCCGTCGATGTCGTCCGCGCCGAACGACAGGGCCAGCTCCGTCGCCCCGATCCCCAGCATCGGCCAGTAAGCCTTGATATGCGGGATGTTGTCGAGGTAGAGCCGCGAAACCGCCATCATCTTCATATCCTCCGGCAGCGACACCTCGCCGATGGCCGACATGGAGTTGTGCATGTTCCGGTATTTCAGCGGGATGAAAGCATCGAACCCGTGCGTGCGGTCCTGCAACTCCCGTAGCCGCCGCAGGTGGTCGATCCGGTGCTCGTAGCTCTCGATGTGGCCGTACAGGATTGTGCAATTCGTCGCCAGCCCTAAGCGGTGTGCCGCCTCGTGGGTCGCGAGCCACTCCTCCGCACTCGGCTTCTCCGGGCATATCTGTCCCCGGATGACCGGATCGAATATCTCGGCCCCGCCGCCCGGTATAGCCTCCATCCCCGCCTTTTTGAGCTTTTTCAGACCTTCTTCCAAAGATATCCCCGCCTTTTCGATGATATAGTGCAGCTCGACCGCCGTATACGCCTTCACCGCCACGTGCGGCAACGCCCGCTTGACCCGCCGGATCATTTCGCAGTAGTACTCCAGGTCGTGATTCGGATGCACCCCCCCCACGATATGCACCTCGGTGATGGGTTCCCCCTGCCGTTCGGTCGCCAACCGTTCCACGGCGTCGAGGTCGTGGTACCACGCGTCCGGCTCGCCGGCCCCGCGCCGGTAGGAGCAGAATTTGCACTTGAAAACGCAGATGTTGGTCGGCTCGATATGGATGTTCCGGTTGTAGTAGACGTTGTCGCCCGACACCTGCCGCTTGCGGGCCACGGCGAGCGTGCCCAACAAAGCAACTGGTGCCTCGCGCATTAAAATAAGCGCGTCGGCGTCGGTCAGGCGATATTTCCGGGCTGGGTCGAGCAAGGCGGCGGCGATGCGTTCGACGTCCGGAGTGAGGTTCAGGGTGTTCGGTTCAAGGTCGGTCATAACGAAAGCAAAGATACGAAAAAGCCCCTTTTTCCATGGCGGAAAAAGGGGCCTCGCCTTTCGGCCAATATTTTATGCACTATGCCTGACGAAACTCGTCCGAAACGGTCAGTTTCTTACGCCCTTTAGCGCGGCGGGCTGCCAGTACGCGGCGGCCGTTCGGGGTTGACATACGTTCGCGGAAACCGTGCTTGTTGACGCGTTTGCGCTGCGAGGGTTGGAAAGTCCTTTTCATGGTTATTCGTTATTATCTTAATTTTCAGGAGTTTGACCGATACGAAACCGGAAAATGCAGGGCAAAGATACTGTTTTCTTTTGTTTTTGGCAAGAGAATCCGGGATTTGAGCCTTATTTTTTATCTCCTCTGTGAATCGTTCGTTTCGAGGCGCCGCCACCCCCCGAGCGGCTTTGCCGCTGGCGGCGCCCCCGGCGATTCTGCGAATCGCGAAATTATGGCAATGCTATTTTTTCGGCAGCACGAGGACTTTCTTGGTCTCGAAGAACTCTTCGCCGAACCAGGTGGACACGGGCAACTGTTCGGCTTTGTGACCGGCTTCGGCGATCTCGGCACTGAGGTCGCCGCCCTTGAGGTAGATGGTGCCGTATGTCGTTCGCCCCCATGTCCATCCCGCAAAGGTTTTGAGGTCGGTGACGGCGCGGCTGACCACCCAGTCGAAGCGGCTGCGCCCGCCGTCGAGTTGCTCGACGCGGCAGTGCTCGGCCCGCACATTCGTCAGGCCGAGAGAGGCTGCCACCTCTTGTACGACTTTGATCTTCTTGCCGATGCTGTCCACCAGGGTGAATTGCACTTCGGGATAGTACACCGCTAGCGGTATTCCCGGAAACCCGCCGCCGCACCCGACGTCGAGCACGCTCTCGCCGGGCACGATCAGTCCGGTTTTAGCAATGGCGAGCGAGTGGAGGATATGGTGCTCTTCGATGCTGTCGATGTCTTTGCGGGAGATGACGTTGATCTTCGAGTTCCACTCTTTATAGAGTTCCGGCATGGCGGCGAACTGCTCGCGCTGCCGGGGAGTGAGGTCGGGAAAATAGCGGTCGATAAGGGTCATGGCTATTTGCGGATTATGGGGAGGTGATAACAATAGGTTCCCGTGTCAACGGCGCCCTGCGGCCCGCACCGGAGGTGCGTCCCCCGCAGCCGCAGGGCGAATACGAAGTCGGTTATTGGTGTGGTGAGCCGGGGACGATCATCTCAGAGCAGTTTCCGGGCCGTAATTAATGCGCATAGCCGCTCCCGTGCCCGGTGTATCTGCGTCTTGACCGTCCCGATCGGCATGTCCAGCTTTTCGGCGATCTCTTCGTAGGAGTATTCGCCGACGAAGCGGAGCTCGATCATGGTGCGGTAACGCGGCGGTAATTCGCCCATCAGGTTGTCGAGCATCCGGCTCCGCTGCCGGGAGATGATCCGCTCCTCGGGGTTCGGCGTGTCGCAGGGCGGGTTGATCTCGCTGCCGCCGGTACCGTCGATGGAAACGGTGCTCCCGGCCGACCGGTGCCTGCGGGGGAAGTCGATGAAAAGGTTGCGCGCGATGGTGTAGACC
>JAJBVQ010000227.1 GCA_020859745.1 Rikenellaceae bacterium | reverse complement strand
ACTACGGACAGGAAGGGCACGGGATACTCGTGATCAGCCGCAAGGCGACCACGATCCTCGACGCTATTTCGCTGTACGCCTATATTTTCCTGCTGCTTTTCATCCTCTGCGGCCTGCTGCTCGAACTGGCCGGGTACACCTTCAATATCCAGAAGCTGGGTACGCGGATGACCTTCAAGATACGCGCCGTGGTGATCGGTGTCGTGCTTTTCGCCATGCTGGCGGTCACCTGGGTGATCGTGAACCATACCCTGACCAACTTCAACGCCGAACAGCGGCGCTTCGTCAACAACAATATGCAGCGTCTGGGCAACAGCATCGTCCAATTCCTCCACAACCGGCCCTTCGACCTGACCACCGCCCAGGAATGGCTCGCCAATGAACAGCGGGACGTGGAATACAGCATCAGCCTCTTCGATCCTCAAGGCAATTTGATCGCGACATCGGCGGGACGGTCCGAATACATCTCCCGCATGAACAGCGCCGCCTACCGTTACCTGCACTACCTCGGCCGACCGTACTACGTGGCCGGTATCGGCGGTGCGCAGTACACCTCGGCCTACGCCCCGATCCTCACGGGTGACATTGTGCGCGGTTACCTGAACCTGCAATACTACAGCCCCAGCTCGACTAACAGTTTCCTGCAGCACGAACTGCTGGCCGACATCCTGAACCTGTTCCTGATCATCCTCTGCGTGGCCGTGATCCTCTCGGAATTCCTCTACCGGCTGCTGACAAAGCCTTTCAACCAGCTGCACGAAGCGATGGGCAACATCTCCAAGATGCAGAAGATCGACGCCGTAGGCTCCAGCCGCAAGATCAGCGACGAGGTGGGCATGCTGGTCGAACAGTACAACACGATGATCGACTACCTCGAAGAGAGCTACCGCCAGCTGGCCCGGAGCGAGCGCGAGGGAGCGTGGCGCGAAATGGCGCGGCAGGTGGCCCACGAAATCAAGAACCCGCTGACCCCGATGCGGCTCAAGATACAGATGCTGCAACGATCCATGCAGCGCGACGAGTACACCGAGCTGCGGCCGAAAGTGGAAGACACGCTGGCCCTGCTGCTCGACCAGATCGACCTGCTGAACAAGATCGCCAGCGAATTCTCGGACTTCGCCAAACTCGGCGAAGGCCATCCCACACGCATCGACCTGGTTCCGCTGGTCTGCGGCGTGGCCAAACTGTACTCGGGGTACGATAACATCGGCGTCAGGCTTCACTTCGACTGTGGATGCAGCCTGCAGGAAGGCGACGCAGACCCGGAAACGGACGAGGCGGCCAGCGTCCCGCTGCCGATCAAAACCAGCCGGAACCCGGTCTGGGTGAACGCCGACCCGGACCACCTGACCCGCGTATTCGTCAACATCTGCCAGAATGCCGTCCAGGCCATGGCGGGACAGAAGAACGCGTGGATCGACATCGACCTGCGGGTCATGTGCAGCCGGGCATGGGTCAGCTTCCGCGACAACGGCCCCGGCATTTCCGAAGAGATCCGGAACAAGATATTCACGCCGAACTTCACCACCAAAAGCAGCGGCAGCGGCTTGGGACTGGCCCTCTCGCGCAAGATCGTGGAGCTGCTGGGCGGACAT
The DNA here is from genome assembly GCA_020859745.1 of Rikenellaceae bacterium. Classification (GTDB taxonomy): domain Bacteria; phylum Bacteroidota; class Bacteroidia; order Bacteroidales; family Rikenellaceae; genus Rikenella. Next base: position 13,720 of record JAJBVQ010000227.1, on the reverse strand, counting down.
ATCGCTTTCGAAAGCATCACCGGCATGGGAACCACTTTCACTGTGGATTTGCCTATCGACACCGCATCAGAATCCCAAGGGTGATCTTTGGCAACTTATTTCTTGAACAAATAAATGCGTGTTTATTTGGTTTATTTTATAAAGTAGTTTACATTTGCATCATACAAGGCGCTTCAAAGGCCGTATTATCACCCGTAAAAACCAATAAACCCATGGAAAACAAGACTTTGAACTCACAGGAGAGCATCGAACTGATCCAACGCATGATTACCGCCACCCACGACAAATTCAAACGCGGCGGAGGCACTCTGCTGCTGGCCGGAGGGTATGCGACCCTCTTTTTCGCCGTGCTGGTCACCCTGCTCAGCCACCTGACGACCGCCCATTCCATCTATTACCTTTGGTGGGGCATTCCCGTCGCGGTAGCCGTGGCCGCTTTGATCGTCTTTCGCCGTGAATCCCGCCGCACACCCCAGGTGAGGACATTCATCGACCGCTGCGTGGGCTACGTCTGGCTGACGGTCGGGAGCGTCGCCATACTCTACCCGCTGGTCGGGTTTATCCACCCGGCCGCCAACTTTATGGTCGTTCCCACCGAGGCGCTACTGATGGGCATCGGAGCGATCCTGACCGGGCTGATCATCCGCTTCCCGCCGATCACCGCAGGCGGTATCGTCGCCCTGATCCTCGGCTTCGCCATGTTCCTTTTCGACGACTGGTATCTTTACCTGTTCATGGCCATGATCGTCTTCGCCATCATCATTCCGGGTCACATCCTAAACTATAAAGGCAAATGTTCAGACCGTTAGACCCGCTTCTCCATTCCGAGCTGCGACTGGCCGTCGTCTCGCTGCTGGCCGGAGTAGAGAGCGCCGATTTCACTTTTATCAAGGAGCAGACGGGGGCCACGGCCGGAAACCTCAGCGTGCAGATCGACAAGCTGGCCCAGGCGGGATACATCGCCGTCATGAAAGGCTACAAAGGCAAGAAGCCGCAGACCATGTGCAGCATCACCCCCACCGGGATCGAAGCCTTCCGGAACTACCTCGAAGCCCTGAAAAGCTATATCCCGACCTCGATGCGTTAAAACTGCCTGGCGTAGTTCCATATCCGATCTACGGCTACAAATGGAATTAAAACGACCGGATAGACCACAAATGGGTGTTGAATTTCCGCGCCAACCGGATGCGAGTAGCTGCGTTCCCGCGGCAGCGGCGGGCCGTCTTTATTTTAGGTCAGGAGCCAGCGAAGGCAAAACGAGCGCCGGGGGTGGCTTCGGGCTTGCGGCCACCCATAAAAAGTCCCCGCGCCAGCGGTGGCCTCGGGCGGTCGCTTCGGCGACTCCGCCGGGGGCTGTAATTACCCTAAAACGGCGCGGGGGGAGCGCGCCGAGGACAAATAAAGCAATAAAAAAGGCCCCGCGGCAGCGGGCGGCGACTGACTGACAGCTGGCGCGGTGTCGATCGTATTATTATTGCAAGGGCGCAGCCTGTGGAGGAACGCTTTGCGGGCCTCCGCGGGGGGAGGCTGCGTCCTGGCCGCTACCGCGGAAACTAGTAGGTATAGGAGATAAAAAAGGCCCCGCGAGGCCTGGATCGTTGTTTGCCGGTAGTTGTCGGATCGCGCGCGACAGCGGAATGTTGCGACGGGCTGCACTGTGGCAATGGTTCTGTCATTCCACTTCGCGGCAAACAAAAAAAGCACGGGGCCGAATCTTCTCCCCACGGTAGGCTTAGGACGGCCCAACAAAGAAAGAAGCCAGCCGCGCAAACACAAACAAAAAATGGGCAGTCCGTCACGGCCTGCCCATTTTTTTGCTTCGGGGAACCACCCCCTCGGCTACTAACCCAAACTCTTTTATGAAAAGAAGCAATTTGTGTACCAAACTGCCATCCTCCCTAAATCGATGTGACAAAGGTAAGGCAAGAAATCAGAATTACAAAATTATTTTATTAATTTTTTAAAATATTTTATTAATTATTTTTCAAGACACTTATTTACAGTTACTTATAAAATTACTGATAGGATAACTTTTTTGCGCTAACCGCGCCTGCGGTTTAAAGCAGGACGCGCGCCGGCAATTTCCAGACACGTTTACCCAGCGGGGTTTCCTCCTCGCTACCCGATAAAATGAAACGATTCGCTTCGCTCCCGACGGCAACGCCGGTTGGATTGCGCCTGAAATTCACTATCTTTGTAGTTAATATACAGAAAACAAAACTTATGGGAAATATAGTAGCGATAGTGGGCCGTCCGAACGTCGGCAAAAGCACCCTTTTCAACCGGCTGGTCGGGATGCGGCAGGCTATCGTGGACGCCACCGAAGGTACCACCCGCGACCGCCACTACGGCACCACCGACTGGAACGGCCGCGAATTCACGGTCATCGACACCGGCGGTTTCACCGTGAACTCCGAAGATATTTTCGAGCAGGCGATCTGCCGCCAGGTACAGCTGGCCATCGAGGAGGCCGACGAACTGATCTTCATGGTGGACGTGGAAACGGGCATCACCGACCTCGACCTGACCATGGCCGAGCTGTTGCGCAAACAGTCCAAACCGGTGCACCTGGCGGTCAACAAAGTGGACAACTCGATGCGGCAAACCGACTCCTACGAATTCTACTCGCTGGGGCTGGGCGATCCCATTACCATAAGCTCGATGACCGGCTCCGGCACCGGCGAGCTGCTCGACGCCGTGGTGGCGAGCCTGCCGCCGGAGACGCCCGAGGAGAAAGAGGAAGAAGAAAAGATCCCGAAGATCACCATCGTCGGGCGGCCGAACGTCGGCAAATCGTCGCTGACCAACGCCCTCCTCGGCGAAGAGCGCAACATCGTGACCCCGATCGCGGGCACCACGCGCGACGCGATCCACACCTATTACAATAAGTTCGGCATGGAGTTCAACCTGGTGGACACCGCCGGGCTGCGCAAGAAGCAGAAAGTGACCGACGACCTGGAGTTCTACTCCGTGATGCGCACCATCCGGGCCATCGAGGAGTGCGACACCGCCATCCTGATGCTCGACGCGGCGCAGGGGGTGGATGCGCAGGACATGAACATCTTCCACCTGATCGTCAAGAACCGCAAAGGGTGCGTGATCGTGGTCAACAAGTGGGACACCATACCGGACAAGCAGAGCAACACGATGAAGGAGTACGCCGCACAGATCAGGGGCAAGCTGGCCCCGTTCAACGACGTGCCGATCGTCTTCACGTCGGTGACAGAGAAGCAGCGTATTTTCGACGCACTGAAAATGGCGCTCCACGTCTGCGACAACCGCAAGCGGCGCATCCCCACTTCGGAGCTGAACGACTTTATCCTGCCCATTATCGAACAGACGCCGCCGCCGGCGATCAAGGGGAAATACATCCGCATCAAGTATGCGATGATGCTGCCCACTCCCACGCCGCAGTTCGCCTTTTTCGTCAACCTGCCGCAATACGTCAAGGATCACTACCGCCGGTTCCTGGAGAACCGCATCCGCGAGGAGTGGGATTTCAGCGGCGTGCCGATGCAGATCTATTTCCGACAGAAATAACCCCTGTTTTCAGGCATGAGGTATATCCGCATATTCGTTATCGCCGCAACATTGATTTCGACCCCCGGCATCAGTTCCGCCCGCCCGGCGCGGCGGCCCGCGCCGAGCGAAGCCGAGCTGCAAAACATCCGGTACGGGCAACCGCGCCGGATCGAAACGACCGTTTATACGGCCCATCCCGAAGGGGGACAATGGAGGGCCGACACCGGTATATTCGCCATACGCACAGTCACTATTACCCAATGGAACCGGGAAGGCTGTCCCGTGACGGACAGCACCTACATGACCGGCAACGGACTGGTTCGCAACATCAGTTGCACACGCCACGTCTACCTGCCGGAAAACGGCAGGAAAGATTACATCCTTACCACGACCTACGACAACGACTCCCCGGGTAAACCCCTCTCCACCTTCCGGCTGGAATTCGACTACGATCGGCAGGGGAGGTTGAAATGCAGCCGGTTACTGCAAGGCGACTCACTTTACTATACGAACCGCTACCGGTTGGACCGGCGCGGCTGCATACGCCTCGACAAGACATTCGATTCCCGGAACCGCCCCCTCTCCGCACGGAAGCAACGGTGCGACGCACACGGCAACATCCGGTGGATGAAAAACAGCGTAAACGCAATGGGCAATCGCAAACGTCTGACGAGCATCTACAGGAATAGCTACGAAAACAATTTGCTCCGCCAGACCATGCTGGTCCGGACGCGCGGCGGCTCCGTCCCGCAGCGAAACGAGCGAGCCCATTACAGCTACGAATACGATGTCCACGGCACATGGCTAAAGCGGATTGCCTGGGAAGAAAACACGCCCGATCAGGCCCAGATACACGAACGCCGGATAGAATATTACGAATAACACCATGGTAAATAGCCGACATACCCTCCTCGCGGCAGCCTGCCTCGGCACCGCATTCCTTGTATCCTGCGACCGGACGCCCGACGCTGGTTCGCGAACCGACGCCATGCGGCAGGAGATCTTCCACGGACAGCCCAAAACCCTGTTTTCCGCCACGTACCCGGCGGTCTCCAATGCCGGGGAGTGGTTCCGGGACACCACCGTCACGGACGTGCCGCAGACCTCATATACCTACAACATTGGCGGCGGCCTGACCGAAGAAGTGCACAACCGAGGCTCCGAATGGCCTCTGGTCACCATTACCTATGAGTACACCGCCGGCAGCCCGCGCAAAGCCGCCTCGATCTGGATGCAAGATACGACGGTAACTTCACGGATGACCTACCGGTACGACAAAGACAACCGGCTGATCAACACCGGAATCGCACTCCCCGACGGGACAGTCGACGGTAAGATCGATTACGAGCTGAACCGGAAAGGCTACCCCAAAGAAACGCGCTACTTCGACGGGCACGGCGTGCTGTACATGCGCGAAGTGGACGAATACAACCGGGCCGGGAAAATGATCGGCCAAGACATCTATTCGTACACCAAAGACAACAACCGGCATAAGGTTATCCGTTATACCTACCAGGGCAACGGCCTGAAGGCCAGCTCCACGACACAGGACGAAACGCAACAACCGAAAGAGACCCGCACCATTTATACCTACGAATACGACGCGCAGGGCAACTGGATCCGGTGCGTGGCTTACAACGAAACGCTCAAAACCGCCGCCATTACCGAGCGGCGCATCACCTACTACGAATAAACAACTTAATCCAAACATACCTATATGAACCTGAGAACCAAACTGACCGCCCTGATTGCCGGCGGGGCCATCGGCGCCCTGTTCGCGGGGAACGCCTACGGCCAGCTTCCTCCGACCGAGTGGAAATTCGGGCAGGCCGACCGCGACGCCGCATCGGCCGCGGCCAATGCTGTACCCGAGTGGCAGAATCCTGATACTGCCCACGTCGGACGGGAAAATCCGCGCGCTTTCTTCATGTCCTATGACAACAGGAATATTGCCGCAGCGAACGACTACACCACCTCCGAATACTATATCTCGCTCAACAAACCGTGGCAGTTCAAATGGCTCCCCGATCACCGGCAGCGGCCTGCGGATTTCTACAAGCCCTCCTATGATGTATCCTCGTGGGACACCTTGTCGGTGCCCGCTACGTGGGAAGTCAATGGATACGGGGATGCCATCTACACCAACCAGCCGTACGAATTCGCACCCCACAACCCGCAGCCGCCGAAGCTGCCGGCAGCCAATGAAGTGGGCCTCTACCGCACCACCTTCGAAGCGCCGCTCCTGTTGAAAGACCGGGATGTCTACCTGCATATCGGCGGGGCCAAGTCGGGCGTCTACGTCTACCTCAACGGCCACAAAGTGGGCTACACCGAAGACTCCAAAGACGCCGCGGAGTTCAAACTCAACGACTACCTGACCGACGGGACGAACGTCCTGGCATTGGAAATTTACCGGTGGAGCACCGGCTCCTACCTCGAATGCCAGGACTTCTGGCGGCTGAGCGGCATCGAGCGGGAGATGTACATCTACTCGCAGCCGCGCACCCATATCGAGGATTTCTATGTCGTCTCCACGCTCGACTCGGCCTACACGGACGGCATCCTGAACATCGACGTGGCCATGGTCAACAACTTCGTGAAGCCTTCGGGCCCTGTGCAAGTCTGGTTCGAACTGGAGGACGCGAACGGCACCATGATCGACTACTCTTACCAGGACATCGAACTGAATGGTTATGGCCGCGATACCGTCCGCTTCCGCCGCACCGCGTTGCAGAACAAGGACGCCTTTAAGAATGTACGCAAGTGGAGTGCGGAAGACCCGTACCTCTACAATCTCGTGCTCAAGATCCGCAACAACGGGCGGTTCGTGGAGTACACCAGCGCGAAAGTCGGCTTCCGCACCAGCGAGGTCAAAGGGAACCAATACTATGTGAACGGCAAGCGCGTCTACATCAAGGGGGTCAACTACCACGAGCACCACGAAAAGAACGGCCATGTGCTGGACGAGGCGACCATCCGGGAGGATTTCCGGCTGATGAAGGCCAACAACATCAACGCGATCCGCCTGTGCCATTACCCGCAGCAGCGCCGGTTCTACGAGCTGGCCGACCAGTACGGCTTCTACCTCTGCAACGAGGCCAATATCGAATCGCACGGCATGGGCTACGACCTCGCAAAGGGCCGTACCTTGGGGAATAATCCGCAATGGCTCACCAAGCATATGGACCGCACGCAGAACATGTACCACCAGACCAAGAACTTCCCCAGCGTGATGTTCTGGTCGCTCGGCAACGAGGCGGGGAACGGGTATAACTTCTACGAGACCTACCTGTGGCTCAAAGGGATGGACACCCTGCGCCCGGTGCAGTACGAGCGGGCGATCCTGGAGTGGAACACCGACATTTTCTGCCCGCAGTACCCCTCGGCGGCCGCTTTCGCCCGGTGGGGGCAGATGAAGACCGACCGGCCGTACATTCCGTCGGAGTACGCCCACGCGATGGGTAACTCCACGGGCGGTTTCCGGGATATGTGGGAAGCTATTTACAAATACCCCAACCTGCAAGGGGGCTTTATCTGGGACTGGGTAGACCAAGGTTTATTGGTCGAAGACGCCGAGGGTAATCCCTACTGGGCCTATGGCGGCGACTTCGGCAAGAACAGGCCTTCGGACGGCAATTTCCTGTGCAACGGGCTGGTAAGTCCCGACCGCACGCCGCATCCCGGCATCGCCGAGGTCAAGAAGATGTACCAGTACGTCTGGTTTAAACCGGTCGATCTGGCCGCGGGGAAATTCGAGGTGAAGAACCTCTACGATTTCACGAACCTGTCGAAATACAACGTGAAATACACCGTGACGGCCAATGAGCGTGTGGTACGGCAGGGGACTTTCGCCAACCTGGATCTCGCTCCGGACCAGACGAAGGTCGTGACCGTGCCGCTGAGCGGCCTCACTGCACAGCCGGGGACGGAATACTTCGTGAACTTCACCGTTTCGCTCAAGGCCGCCGACGGGCCGCTCAAGGCGGGCGACGTGGTGGCGACCGAACAATTCGCCCTCGACCACCTGAAAGGCCCCAAGCGCACCTATGCGGCACAGGGGCAGGTGAGCGTGGAGAACGGCCCGAAAGAGATCGACGTCACCGGCGCGAATTTCGGCCTGACGGTCGACAAGGCGACGGGCAACATCACCTCGTACCGCACCGGCAGCCAGGAATACGTGCAGGACGGCTTCGGGCTGCAACCCAACTTCTGGCGCGCCCCGACCGACAACGACTACGGCAGCGGCATGCCCAAGCGGATGCAGATGTGGAAAGAGGCTTCCAAAAACCTGAAAGCGACCTCCGTAACGGCAACCGCCGAGGGCAATACGGCCCTGGTGACGGCGAAATACGCGCTGCCGGAGGGCTGCGGGCTGACCGTGACCTACAAGGTCTACCCGACAGGGGCGGTGAACGTGGCTTACGCATTCCAAGGCAACCCGCAGTCCGAGAGCCAGATGCCGCGTCTGGGGATGCGGATGCGCCTGCCGGCGGACATGGCGGCCCTGCAATACTTCGGCCGCGGGCCGGAGGAGAACTACCAGGACCGCAACTACGGGACCAACGTAGGGCTGTACCGCAGCAACGCGGGCGTCGAGAACTTCGACTACGTGCGTCCGCAGGAGACGGGACACCACACCGAAACCCGCTGGCTGGCGCTGAACCGCCCGAAAGGACAGGGGCTGCTGGTGGAAGCGGACAACCTGATGGAGTTCAACGCGCTGCGTAACTCCGTGGAGGATTTCGACGGGCAGGAGAGCGACAAACCTTACCAGTGGAACAACCGCACGCCGAACGAAGACCATTCGGACGCGGCGGGACGCAACGTGAAGCCGAAACAGACCCACATCAACGACATCACGCCGCGCGATTTCGTGGAGCTGTGCCTGGACTACAAAATTCTGGGCGTGGGCGGGGACGACAGCTGGTGGTCGCAGCCCTATCCGCAGTACCAGCTGCCGGCGAACCGGGATTATGAATGGGGATTCACGCTGGTGCCGGTCAAGAGCGCATCGAACATCCAGCGCCAGACGGGATATAAATACTAAGGCTATATCAGCGACCCATTGGGGTTTGTTCGGCCTTGCGCCCCCCGAGGCACTTTGCGCCCAGGCGCAAAGGCCGGCGATCCTTCGGATCGCGATGAGCACTACCCATGGCCCCCGCGTTTTCCTTTGGGAAACCGGGGGCCTTTTCATATTTTTGTAACTTGTATTCCGAAGTATATGAAGCAATTAATAGCCTGCTGCGGATTGGACTGCGAAAGCTGCGAAGCCCGCATAGCCACCGTCGCCGATGACGACGCTTTACGGGAAAAGACCGCCCGGAAGTGGAGCGAGATGAACAACGCACCGCAGATCACGGCCGCCACCATAAATTGCATGGGTTGCCGCACGGACGGGACGAAATTCGCCTATTGCAGCGATTACTGCGAAATCCGCAAATGTGTGCGGGACAAAGGCCTCGACACCTGCGGCGACTGCCCGGAACTGGAAAGCTGCCCGACCGTCGGCGCCATTTTCCGTCACGCCCCCGGCGCGAAAGAGAACCTGACCTCATCGGCACTATCTGATTAATCGACCATAAAACAATCCATGAAAAAACTATTTACCCTCGCCGCCGCCGTCCTGACGACCCTTGCGGCACAGGCGCAGAAATTCCAGGTATTCGACAATACCCCCGTGCACGCCTTCGGCCAGTACGACGAATCCGCTCCCGACAGCGCAGGAGTGCTCCATGCCGGAACCGGCCGCTACATCTTCAAAAAAGTCACCTTCCCGAAATACCAGCGCACCACTACCGCCACCATCACCCTGACCCTCGCCTCGAACGGCGACCGGTGGGACAAATCCGGCTCGTGCTTCATCATTCCCCCCTGCGACGACCCCCTGCGGATGATCCAGGGCAAAGCGCCCCTCGCCCCTGGAGCCGACAGCACTTTTATGGGCGTCACGCCCCAGGGAGGCAAGGCTCCGTATGTGGAGTTGCTTCGGTTCATGACCCCCTTCGGCGTGGGCCACTTCAGCGACGACAGGCTGGGCCGCAAGCCTGTCTACATCCCCTTCTGGGAGAAGCAGGTGCAGTGGACGCAGGACATCTCGCAGCTGATCTCCATGCTCGAAGGCGAAGCGTGGATCGGCATCTGGATCGACAGCTGGACTACCGAAGGGTACCTCGTGTCGCTCGACATCACCCTCGACGAAAGCCCGCTCAAGTGCGACAAAGCTGTGCCGAGCATGGTAATCCCGGTGCTGAACACCGTTCCCTATATCGGTTCGCAGAGCCTGGCCACCTCGTTCGCCAGCAACGACCTCACCGCCGAGATCACCGTGCCGAAGGGCGCCAGGAACGCGCGGCTCTACTACATCACCACCGGCCACGGCGGCCACTCCGGCGGCGACGAGTTCACCAAGCAGCAAAACCTCGTTTTCGTGGACGGCCTGCCGGTGCTGGACTTCATCCCGTGGCGCGACGACTGCGCCTCGTTCCGCCGTTTCAATCCGGGTTCCGGGGTGTGGCTGATCAAACGCAACGCGCCCTATATCGGCCGCCGCGGCGAGTATGAAACGAAGGAGATCGAGGAGTCGCTGGCATCGTCGGACCTGAGCCGCTCGAACTGGTGCCCGGGCTCGTGCATCGTGCCGGAGAGCGTGGCACTGCCCGGCCTCACGCCGGGAACGCACAAGGTTACGGTAAGCATCCCGAACGCCCAGAAGGCGGTGGGCGACAAACTGAACCATTGGCTGGTGAGCGCCTATATCGTCTGCGATCTATAACCGGCGCGTTGGCACGCTGGGCAAACCTGCACCCTTTTCATGGTGCAGGTTTTTTCATATCTTTGTAGTTTCATGTTCGTTTTTGAGGTCGGAGCCCGCGTTGGCTATTATTTGGGCGGCCGCCTGCGGTGCGCGTGCTCGCGCCGAGCGTGAGGCTGTAATTACCCTAAAGCGGCTTCCCGCTGGGGGAGGCGGTCGCCGTGCAGCCTCGTAGAACGAGGCTGCGCAAAAGGCTTAGTTACTCACTGTCAGCCCGCACGGCTCGCTCCGCTCGCCGCAGTAAACCGCTGAAGCGACGATAGGTGCGGGTTGTTACAAAAACGAACGGTTAAATAAAGCAATATATGGCAGACGATCAGAAGATCATATTTTCGATGGTTGGGGTCAGCAAAGTCCTCAACAACAATAAGAAGATACTCAACAACATCTACCTCTCCTTCTTCTACGGCGCCAAGATCGGCATCATCGGCCTGAACGGCTCCGGGAAATCGACTCTGATGAAGATCATCGCCGGGCTCGACAAAAGCTACCAGGGCGAAGTGGTATTCTCGCCCGGCTACTCCGTCGGGTACCTCGAACAAGACCCGCAGCTCGACCCGACGAAAACCGTGCGCGAGATCGTCGAGGAAGGGTGCGCAAACGTCGTGGCATTGCTTAAAGAGTACGAGGAGGTGAACGCCAGATTCATGGAGCCGATGAGCGACGAGGAGATGGCCAAACTTATCGAGCGGCAGGGCGAACTGACCGAACAGATCGACCACGTCGACGGTTGGGAGCTGGACTCCAAACTGGAACGCGCTATGGACGCCCTGCGGTGCCCGGATGCCGACCAGAACGTCGCCACCCTTTCGGGCGGCGAGCGGCGGCGCGTGGCCTTGTGCCGGTTGCTGTTGCAGGAGCCGGACGTGCTGCTTCTCGACGAGCCGACCAACCACCTCGACGCCGAATCCATCGACTGGCTCGAACAGCACCTTTCGCAATACAAAGGAACCGTGATCTGCGTGACCCACGACCGCTACTTCCTCGACAACGTGGCAGGCTGGATACTCGAACTCGACCGCGGCGAGGGGATACCGTGGAAAGGGAACTACTCCTCGTGGCTGGAGCAGAAATCCAACCGGCTGGCGCAGGAGGAGAAGACAGAATCAAAACGGCGCAAGACATTGGAGCGGGAGTTGGAATGGGTGCGCATGGCTCCAAAAGCGCGTCAGGCCAAGAGCAAAGCGCGTTTGGCGGCGTATGACAAGATGCTTAACGAGGATTCGAAACAGAAGGAGGAAAAACTCGAAATTTTTATCCCGAACGGGCCGCGTCTCGGTGATGTGGTGATCGAAGCGCGAGACGTGAAGATGGGTTACGGCGACCGAATTTTATACGAAGGGCTTAACTTCGCGTTGCCTCCGGCGGGGATCGTGGGCGTCATCGGGCCGAACGGGGCGGGGAAAACCACCCTGTTCCGCCTGATTATGGGGTTGGAAACGCCGCTGAACGGCGATTTCAAGGTCGGCGAAACAGTCAAGGTGGCTTATGTGGATCAACAACATTCGTCTATAGACCCGGAAAAAAGCGTCTACGAGGTTATTTCCCAGAACAGTGAGCTGCTGACCTTAGGGGGGCGGCAGGTCAATGCGCGGGGCTATTGCTCGCGGTTCAACTTCACCGGCGGCGACCAGGAGAAGAAATGCGGCGTGCTCTCCGGCGGGGAGCGGAACCGGCTGCACTTGGCGCTGGCTTTGAAAGAGGAGGGGAATGTATTGCTGCTGGACGCGCCGACCAACGACATCGACGTGAATACCCTGCGGGCGTTGGAAGAGGGGTTGGAGAACTTCGCGGGGTGTGCCGTGGTGATCTCCCACGACCGCTGGTTCCTCGACCGCATCGCCACGCATATACTCGCTTTCGAGGGCGACTCGCAGGTCATTTTCTTCGAAGGCAGCTACTCGGAATACGAGGAGAACAAGCGCAAACGCCTGGGGGACGTAACCCCGCACCGTATCAAGTACCGCAAATTGGTGGAATAAACGGACTGTGAGACAAGCGATCTATATACTTTTCAGCCTGCTCGGATTTTATGGTTGCCGCTCGGTACCGGCTAACCGGGCGGTAGATGCTTTTGTGTGGCAACGGCTGGAGGCTGACCATGATCCCGACTCGGCCCGGCGCATGGGCCGGATCGACCGGGAAACTTTCCGGGCAACGGTGGACGACTTTCCGTGGCGGGAACAGGCCGTGGCGGCCAATCGGTTCCGGAAAAACTCCCCCACCCTCTCGGTCGACGACCTGTTCACCGACCACAGTTTTTTCATCAGCTCGGGCATCGCCGAAGACGGCAGCGACTTCGGCTACTTCGTCGGTTGGGTTCATCCGGAGACCAAGAACAACAAGCCCTACCGTCAGGTCGACACCTATTCGGTCGAAGACGCGGCGACCCTGCATGAGCTTTCAGACCTTTTTTTCAACCGCGATTATCCGTCGCTGAAACGTCAGCTCGCCGGCCATCCGCTCATACTCCAAAGTCCCGAGCGGATCGGCTGGAATCAATACCTGATTCAGAAACAAGCATATTTTAAATAAGCAATGGCCATCCAGAAACCATCCATACCCAAAGGCACGCGCGACTTCTCGCCCGTCGAAACGGCAAGGCGCAACTACCTGTTCGACACCATCAAGAGCATCTTCCGGCGCTACGGCTTCCAGCCCCTCGAAACCCCCAGCATGGAGAACCTCTCCACCCTGCTCGGCAAATACGGCGAGGAGGGCGACAAACTGCTGTTCAAAGTCCTGAACTCCGGGAATTTCCTCAAAGGCATCGAGCCGGAAGAGGTGCAGGCCGCCGTCGAGAGCGACAACCCGGCGGTGCTGGGTACCAAAATCTGCGAAAAGGGATTGCGGTACGACCTGACCGTGCCTTTCGCCCGGTACGTCGTGCAGCACCAGAACGAACTGGTGTTCCCGTTCAAACGGTACCAGATCCAGCCGGTATGGCGCGCCGACCGGCCGCAGAAAGGACGCTACCGGGAGTTTTACCAGTGCGACGTGGACGTGGTGGGGACTAAATCGCTGCTGAACGAAGTGGAGCTGATCCAGATCGTGCGGGACGTTTTCGCGGCGCTGAAAATCCGCGTGACCCTCAAGATCAACAACCGCAAGATACTTTACGGCATCTCCGAAACCATCGGCCACGCCGACAAGATGATGGATATCACCATGGCGATCGACAAGCTGGACAAGATCGGCATCGACGCGGTGAACGAAGAACTCGCCGAGCGGGGGCTTTCGCAGGAGGCCATCGCCAAACTGCGGCCCATCCTCGAACTCACGGGCGATAACCGGACCAAACTCGCCAAAATTACCGATGCCATAGCTATGCACTCGCCTACGGGAGCCAAAGGAATCGAAGAGGTCACGACCATCCTCGACTAC
>JAJBVQ010000101.1 GCA_020859745.1 Rikenellaceae bacterium | reverse complement strand
AAAAAGCCGAAAAACGGCGTGTCGGTCTCTATTTTCTTTAGCTCCCGGTACAGGGCATAGGTTCCCAGCTTCTCGCCTCCCGTCACATAAGGCGCCCATCGGGCCAAGAAAGCCCCCTTGCGGCTGATCCCGTTGGCCGCGATATAATGGGCGGTCGCTGCCGAATCGCGGGCCACGCGCCCGTCCACCCAGATGCGGATACTGTCCGGCGTAGTCTCCATTAGGAATATTTGATCTTCCCGGCTGAACGGCAGGTAGAGCTGCCGCAGGTCATCCAACTCGCGGTTCACGCGTCCGCTGCGGCCCATATAGCGCGACGTCGGCATCTCTTTCCGGTTTTCCAGATTATAATAGAGAGTCAGCGTGTCGCCCGGCTCGATGTAAACATGATCGTAGAAAGTGCCGGTCAGTACGATCTGGGTCGTGATCGGGTGTCCCAACGGGACTGACATTTCGAACGTACCGTCGGCCGAAATATCCGCGACGGCCGGCATATCCTGTACCGTCACGGTGTTGAAACCGTACAGTTTGATCGTTCCGCCCATCGCCTCCGGCGAGTAGCCGTCCAGATAACCGCGCAGCAGCGCGGTACCCTCCCGGAATATCGAGTCTCCGGCCGGATAATCGGGATCCTGGGCCGCCGGAATCCGGTACGACGGGTTAGCGATCGGTTTGCGGCTGTAAGGGGTGAGGCTTTTGGGCGAAAAGCCGATCCGGGCCACGCTGTCCCGGGCGTCCCAGCGGGCGTACAGGGTTGCGGTGCGGTCGCCGCCGCGCTCCCGCAGCTGGATAGTAGTCACCGAACCTTTATCGGCAATGCCGGCATAGTCCCAAAAGGCGTTCTGCCAGATGGCCACACGGGGGTAAAAGCCGTAAGTCCACTGCCGGCCGCCGTCGGCGGTGCTCCAGTTGCCTTGTAATGTCGCGGGAAGTTGCTGCGGGGCGGAAGCGCCCCGGGCTGTGACGGATAAAAAGGCTGCCAGACAGCCCAGAAGGATATGTTTCATTGCCTTTGAGAATTTGGAATATTCCAAAGGTAATGATTATTTTTTGAATAACTAAATATATAGTTATGATTTCGGCCGTTTCAGGAACAGGTAGGTCTTATTCTCCGTCCCCTCGCGCAGCCGTTTGATGTTCTTGCGGTGCGTGATGACCAGCACCACGGCCACCAGCACCCCGAACGCGATCTTGTACGGCGAGTGGAAGCCGTTGACGATGATGATATAGACCGGGAACAGTACGCCTCCGGTCATCGACCCCAGCGAAACGTAGTGCGTCGCAGCCAGCACGATAATGAACGTTCCCAGCCCCATCAGCATCGGCACCGGAGCGATGGCCAGCATGCAGCCCGCCATGGTGGCGACCCCTTTGCCGCCCTTGAAGCCGGCGAAAATCGGGAAGATATGCCCCAGTATCGCCGCCGCGGTCAGGCCGATCTTCAGGAAGAAGAACGAGTCCCCCTCCAAATCGGTCAGGTGGGCCAACATGACCGCCCCGTAGCCCTTGGCCGCGTCGATGATGAACACCGGCAGCGCCGCCCGCCGTCCCAGTACCCGCAGGGTGTTGGTCGCCCCGGCGTTGTGGCTGCCGTGCTCGCGGACGTCCGTCCCGTAAAACCATTTGCCGATCCACACCGCGCTGGGGATCGAACCCAACAAATAACCGGCTACGATCAAGAGGCTAATTTCAAGTACCATGCTTCTCGCGTTTTCCTAACAGTTTCGTTTATTCGGCATTGTGCCATCCGGGCCGCCGTTTTATTATTTTCTTCAGTGCAACAGGCGAATCCGGAGCCATCAGGCTTATGATCCCATTCGATCTTCGGTGGGAAGCGCCTGTGCGGGCTTGTCCCGCGCGCGGGGAGGCGCGGGACACCGCTTTCGCGGAGACTTAAAGTTGTTACAGCCTGCAAAAACCCCAATACGGTGATGCGGTGCGGATACAAATCGAATAAACGAACGGTTAATGTGACACAAAATTAGGAAAAGAGGGGCGAATCGCAAAAATTACTTAAATTTGACAGCCGCCTGCCGCGGCTGCCGCTTATGTTCAAAAAACTGATCTTCACCCTCGGGCAAATATACCAAAGCTGGCTGACGGCCGTCGAAAGCGTGGTTATCAACAAGCTCCGCACGGCCCTTTCGCTGTCGGGCATCACCATCGGCATCTTCGCCATCATCACCGTATTCACCCTCGTCGATTCGATGGAGATCAAGATTCGCGAGGATGTCAACTCGCTGGGGAGCAATACCCTTTATGTCGGCAAATGGCCCTGGGATGGTGGCGGCGAGTGGTGGAAATACTACAACCGGCCGCAGGTGAGCCTCACCGAATTCAACGAGATGCGGGCTCTGCTCCCGCAGGTGCAGGCCGTTGCTTTCACGACCTCTTTTTCGCGGACGGTCAAGAATGGCAGCAACTATGTGGACAATACCTCGGTGATCGGGGCTACGTATGACTATAACCAGATGCGCAAGAGCGACATCGGGCAGGGACGTTATTTCACCCCTTACGAGTCGGAGCACGGCGCGCGGGTGGCGGTCATCGGGAGCACGGTGGCCCAAAAGCTTTTCCCGGGCGAGGACCCGGTGGGGCGGGACATGCGCATCGGGGGCACCAGGCTGACGGTGATCGGCGTGTTCGCCAAATCCGGGGACGATATGATGGGGATGAGCATGGACGAGAGCGTGCTGATCCCGCTGGCGATGGCCCGCAACTTCGTGAACCTGCACTGGGCGGGCACCGAAATGGTCATCAAGGGGCCGGACGGCGGCGACGCG
The DNA here is from genome assembly GCA_020859745.1 of Rikenellaceae bacterium. GTDB lineage: Bacteria > Bacteroidota > Bacteroidia > Bacteroidales > Rikenellaceae > Rikenella. The sequence continues at coordinate 313 of JAJBVQ010000101.1, read as the reverse complement.
CAGGAGCTCAAGGCCGAGGTCGGCTCGATCATGCGGCGGCTGAGGCGGCTCAGTCCGCAGACGGAGGACAATTTCGCGGTCAACGAGATGAGCATTCTGAGCAACCAGCTGGACGATATGTTCCGGCAGATCAATTTCGCGGGGGGCATTATCGGGATCTTTTCGATCCTGGTGGGGGGCTTCGGCGTGGCGAACATCATGTTCGTGTCGGTCAAGGAGCGCACGGCCCAGATCGGGATCCAGAAGGCGCTGGGGGCGAGGCCCTATTTTATCCTGTTCCAGTTCGTTTTCGAGGCGGTGATCCTTTCGGTGG
>JAJBVQ010000189.1 GCA_020859745.1 Rikenellaceae bacterium | reverse complement strand
GGGTTATCCACGGCTTCCATTATCAAGGCAAAGTTATGTCTCAGTATCCGACATCCGATATTCTGTACGAGAGCCTGAAACGGCATTTCGGCTTCTCGCAGTTCAAGGGGAACCAGGAGGAGGTGATCCGCAACGTGCTGGCGGGGAACGACACGTTCGTGCTGATGCCGACCGGGGGGGGCAAGTCGCTGTGCTACCAGCTGCCGGCGCTGATGATGGAGGGGGTGGCGATCGTCATCTCGCCGCTGATCGCCCTGATGAAGAACCAGGTGGACGCCATGCGGACGTTCGCCATGGAGGACGGGGTGGCCCATTTTCTCAATTCGTCGCTCAACAAGAGCGCGGTGCAGCGGGTGCGGGAGGATGTGCTGGCGGGAAAGACCAAGCTGCTGTATTTTGCGCCGGAATCCTTGACTAAGGAGGAGAATGTCGAGTTCCTGCGCAAGATCAAGGTGTCGTTCTATGCGATCGACGAGGCGCACTGCATTTCGGAGTGGGGACATGACTTCCGGCCGGAGTACAGGCGCATACGGCCCATCATTGCCGAGATCGGGCAGGCGCCGGTGATTGCTTTAACCGCTACGGCTACGCCGAAAGTGCAGCTGGATATACAGAAGAACCTGGGGATGCAGGACGCCAAGGTGTTCAAATCCTCGTTCAACCGGGCGAATCTTTACTACGAGGTGCGGCCGAAGGTGAACGCCACCAAGGAGATCATCCGCTATATCAAACAGAATCCGGGCAAGAGCGGGATCATCTACTGCCTGTCGCGGAAGAAGGTCGAAGAGTTGGCCGAGCTGCTGGTGGTCAACGGGATCAAGGCTTTGCCTTACCATGCGGGGATCGACGCGGCGACACGGGCGGCCAACCAGGATAAATTCCTGATGGAGGAGGTGGATGTGATTGTGGCGACTATTGCATTCGGGATGGGGATCGACAAGCCGGATGTGCGGTATGTCATACACTACGATATTCCGAAGTCTTTGGAGGGATACTACCAGGAGACCGGGCGCGCGGGACGCGACGGAGGGGAGGGGCATTGCATCACCTTTTACAGCTACAAGGATATCCAGAAACTCGAAAAGTTCATGCAGGGCAAGCCGGTGGCCGAACAGGAGATCGGAAAGCTCCTGCTCCAGGAGACGGTGTCTTACGCCGAGAGCGCAATGTGTCGCCGCAGGATGCTGTTACACTACTTCGGCGAACAGTACAACAATCCGAACTGCGGCTGCTGCGACAACTGCTGCAACCCGCGCGAGGAGTTCGAGGGGCGGGAGTTCATGCGGCTGATGCTCGAAACCCTGGAGGCGATCGGAGCGGGGTTCAAGGCCGATTACCTGGAGGGGATCCTGTTGGGGAGGGTGACCAACCTGAATAAGTCGTATAAGCATCATAAGCTGGAGCTGTTCGGGGCGGGGGCCGACCACGACGCGCAGTTCTGGAGCGCGGTCATCCGGCAGGGGCTTATCCTGGGCCTGGTGGACAAGGATATCGAAAATTACGGATTGCTCTCCATCAGCGAGACGGGGCGGGCGTACCTGGCTCCGGGCGGGGCTTATAGCGTGAAACTGGTGGCTGACCACCGGTATGAGGATACGGACGATGACGATTCGCTGGCGACCCACGGCGGAGGCAGAAACGGCGCCGGGGGCGGGGCGGCGGATCCGATCCTGTTTTCGATGCTGACGGACCTGCGCAAGGAGGTGGCCAAAAAGCACGGGCTGCCGCCGTTCGTGATTTTCTCGGAACCGTCGCTGGAGGATATGACGATCCAGTATCCGGTGACGCTCGAAGAGATGCAGAATATTACGGGGGTCGGGGCGGGGAAGGCGAAGCGGTACGGGGCTCCGTTTATCGAGCTGATTGCACGGTATGTGGAGGAGAACAATATCGAGCGGCCGCAGGAGATGGTGGTCAAAAGCGTGGTGAATAAGAGCGGGAACAAGGTCTTTATTATCCAGAGCATCGACCGCAAGATGGATTTCGAGGACATTGCGGATGCCAAGGGAATGACTATGGACGAGCTGATGGACGAGATCGAGGCGATCGTGGGGTCGGGGACGTGGCTCAATATCGACTATTATATCACGGAGATGGTGGACGAGGACAAGGTGCTGGACATCATCGACTACTTTACGGAGGTGGCGCAGACCGATTCGGTGGTCGACGCGGTGCGGGAACTGGGTGCGGATTACACGGAGGAGGAGATCCGGCTGGTGCGGATCAAATTCCTCTCCGAGGCGGGAAATTAGAACGGATGATGAAAAATTGGATAATTCTGGTCGCCAGCCTCGTTGCCGGGATGACCTTCGCCCGTGGACAGCAGATGCCCCAATGGCGTGCGACTTCTTTTCGGGGGATGACCGTGGTGACGCCTTTCATATGGCAAATGGGTTCTAAGAACGGTACGTACTTCGGAGCGGGTGAGGTGCCGGAGCAGGCTTACGATCTCTCCGTAATCACTTCTTATAGGGTAACGGACTCGGCGGATGCGGCTGACTCCGCATCCCGGCCTTTGTTCGGGATGGTGACGATTATGCTGGGCGATACGACGACGCTGACCCCGGAGCCGTGTTTTGCAATCGCCGGTTCGGACAGCGTAAACCATCGGATCGAAGGTAAGGAGTTTGCGGGTATCTTTGCCGACTTAGGTTCGACGGTAGTGAAGTTCCGTTATCGGGTATACCGATATGAACCCCTGCAACGGCAATGGGAGGTGTTCGTGATGTACTTGGATCAAGAGGAAGAACGGATGGTGGCCGACCGGATTTTCGATAGCATCACGTTCGGCGAAGGCGCATGCTCAGAAAAGGAACCGATTGGCAATAATGATTAAGACGCAAGGAATGGGTGAAGTAAGGGCGAAGAAACATTTGGGACAGCATTTCCTGACCGACCTGAATATCGCGCGGCGGATCGCCGAGGCGCTCACGCCGGCTTCCGTTCCGGACGGGACCTCGTGTGTGCTGGAGGTGGGGCCGGGGATGGGGGTGCAGACGCCGTTCCTGCTGCCGGTTTACGGCGACCGGCTCACGGTGGCTGAGATCGACGGCGAAAGCGTGGACTATCTTCGCGTGCATTATCCGGGCCTCAATATCGTTGAGGGGGACTTTTTGCGGATGGAT
>JAJBVQ010000108.1 GCA_020859745.1 Rikenellaceae bacterium | reverse complement strand
CCCCCATACCGATCAGTTCCGCCAGCGCGAAATTCAGCAGGATAAACCCAATCTCCAGCAGGAGCAATATCCCCGTGCTCTGCAAATGGGAGCGGTTCAGCTGCAACAGCTTATGGTGCACATGATTCTTGTCCGGATAGAACGGCGACTTGCCCCTCGACACCCGGCTCACGAACACCCGGCAGGTGTCGAACACCGGCACGAACAGCAGCCCGATCAGGATCGCCAGCGTGGAATTGAGTCCCAGCGTAATGAAGGTAGTGTTCTCCAGGTTGATGAACTTAAGCCCCAGGAAAACGATCATGTACCCCAGGGTCAGCGACCCCGTGTCGCCCATAAAGACCTTGAGCCGGGTGCCCAGCACGTTGTACCGGAAAAAGGCGATCAGCACGCCGACCATCCCGAAGGCGAACATGGCGTACACGAACAGCTGGTAATAGATGAAAAGGATGCCCAGCGTGGTCAGGATAATGGTTCCCAGCCCCGAACAGAGGCCGTCCACCCCGTCGATCAGGTTGAATGCGTTGACGGTCAGCACCACCACGGTGATGGTCAGCAGAGCGTCCAGGGCGAACGGCAGCCGGTGGATCCCGAACAGCCCCTGCAGGTCGAACACGGTGACTCCCGCCAATACAAGGCACACCCCGGCAAAGAACTGCGCCACGAATTTATTGCGGTACCCCACCCCGATCAGGTCGTCGGCCATCCCCACGAAATAGAGGATCAGCATCCCGGCCATCACGAACAGGAACTCGGTCAGCAGCTCGACCTGCAGGTCGAGCGAAATGTCGTACCCGTAGTAGTACCTCAGCCCCAGCACGAAGGCGAAGGAAAAGAAGGCGTCGGGAAAAAAGGACAATCCGCCCAGCCGCGGAATAGCCCTCTGATGGACTTTCCGCGCGTTGGGCTCGTCGAAAAGACGCTTGATCTTGGCGATGATGACAATGCGCGGGATGGCGAACCATCCGATGGCCGCCGATATGGCGAAGGTCAGTATCACGAATAGCACGTACATCATATCTCGCTCGGTGGTGTTAGCACTGACAAATATAACGAGATATTCCATCCCGCCCAAGTTGTTTTTCGGTCCGTCCTTTTTTCGTATCTTTGTACATTGCTTCAATACGACCTGACGACGGTGTCGCGATTGCAAAAGTTTCCGCGTCAGCGGCCAGCCCGGAGCCATCCACGGCGAAGGGCTGCAAGCATCCCTCGCTGGCTCCGGGCCGAAACAAGGAAAAGCTATCGGCGGCGAGGCTGCGAACGATCCATTGGCGCGGAAGCTTAGACTATAACACGATCAACAGAGCACACAATAAAATATGGAAAACATGGAACTGAGCGAGCAGGAGATCCTGCGGCGCGAATCGATGGCCAAACTGCGCGAGATGGGCATAGAGCCCTACCCCGCCGCTGAATACAAAGTCACCGCCACCGCGGCGGAGATCCGGAACGGATTCACGCCGGAAGCTCCTAACTTTCAGGATATCGCCATTGCCGGACGGATCATGACCCGGCGCATTATGGGCAGCGCCGCATTCTTCGAGCTGCAAGACCACACCGGGCGCATACAGGTCTATATCAAGCGCGACGACGTGGGCGTGGAGATGTACAACACCGTCTTCAAGAAGCTGCTCGACATCGGCGACATTGTGGGGGTCAAAGGGTTCGCCTTCATCACGAACATGGGCGAGTTGTCCGTTCACTGCCGGGAGCTTACCGTACTGAGCAAGGCCCTGCGGCCGCTGCCGGTGGTCAAGGAGAAAGACGGGCAGGTGTTCGACGCCTTCAGCGACCCGGAGCAACGCTACCGCATGCGCTACGTGGACCTGATCGTGAACCCGCAGGTGAAGGAGACCTTCCTGAAGCGTTCCAGGATCATCGCCACCATGCGCCGCTTCTTCAACGAGCGCGGCTACGTGGAGGTCGAGACGCCCATCCTGCAACCCATTCCGGGCGGGGCTGCGGCGCGGCCGTTCATCACGCACCATAACACGCTCGACATCCCGCTCTACCTGCGCATCGCCAACGAGTTGTACCTCAAGCGCCTAATCGTGGGCGGCTTCGACGGGGTCTACGAGTTCGCCAAGGATTTCCGCAACGAGGGGATGGACCGCACCCACAACCCGGAGTTCACGGTGATGGAGATCTACATCGCTTACAAGGACTACCGGTGGATGATGGAGTTCACGGAGCAGATGATCGAGACGGTGGCCCGCGAGCTGCACGACGGCAATACGCTGCTGACCATCGGCGGCCGGCAGATCGACTTCAAGACGCCGTTCCGCAGGCTCTCCATGACGGATGCCATCCGCGAGAAGACGGGTTTCGACATCACGGGCAAGACGGAGGAGGAGCTGCGGGCGGCGTGCCGCGAAATGGGTATCGAAATCGACGACACGATGGGCAAGGGCAAGCTGATCGACGCGATCTTCGGCGAGAAGTGCGAGGAGGAGCTGATCCAGCCGACGTTCATCACAGACTACCCGATCGAGATGTCGCCGCTGTGCAAGCGCCACAGGGATAATCCTGAGCTGACGGAGCGTTTCGAGCTGTTCGTGAACGGCAAGGAGCTGTGCAACGCCTATTCGGAGCTGAACGACCCGGTGGACCAGCTGGGGCGGTTCCAGGAGCAGCTGCGGCTCTCGGAGAAGGGGGACGACGAGGCGATGTTCATCGACATGGATTTCGTGCGGGCCCTGGAATACGGGATGCCGACCTGTTCGGGGATGGGCATCGGCATCGACCGCCTGACGATGTTCATGACGGACCAGGCTTCGATCCAGGATGTGCTGTTCTTCCCGCAGATGCGGCCGGAAAAGAAGGCGGTGCGGGACGAACCGGAGGCCTACACGGCGCTCGGGGTGCCCGAAGAGTGGGTGCCGGCGCTCCAGAAGATGGGCTACGTGACGGCGGCTTCGCTGGGGGGCCTCGCGCCGGGCAAGTTCTTCAACGACCTCTGCGGTTTCAACAAGAAGAATAAACTGGGACTCAAAAACCCGTCGGCGGACGAGGTGAAGGGCTGGATCGAGGCGGCAAAATAAACCGTACGGTAAAAATCATTTCGCAGGCCCGGAACCAGTGGCGGGCAAGACCGAGCGTAGCGAGTGTTGCAGCCCGCCACCTGGGGTGGTTCCGGGCCTGCGTCGGTGGAGATCGCGCCGCAAAATCGTACAGTTGCTTCAATAGGCAACTTGGGGCCGGACGCCCGGGATGCACACCCCGAACTTGTGAGGGTTGCGGGCCTCCCGTGGGGAGGCGTCCGGCCCGCCCGCTAACGCGGATATTAACCATAGGGTTAATTCTAAACTGTTCCGGCCAGGCAGGATACTTTGGCCGCAGCCTGCGCGGCCGTTGGCCGTTTTATTGGCCTGCCGACCGAGATATACATCGCCTTACTGCAGGCCTCCGCGGTGGGAGGCTGTGGCCCGCCCGGCTCGCTGCCGACTAATATCGACGTAGTAACCTTGATAATTAACCCTAGAGTTAAAGATAAGTTTCCGCGTTAGCGGCCTACCCGGAGCCTCCCCCCCGACGCAGGGCGGCAACTTAGGGTATTTACAGCCCGGCTGGAGTGCCCAGCGGCACCGCAGGCTCCGAGCCGAATAATTACCGTATATTTAAAGTACGGAAATTCGCAAGATTACCTACACTGCCGGAATATCCGGGATCAGCGCCGCTTGCAGATCGTCAAAAAGAGAAAAGCTACCTTTTTGGTAGCTTTTCTCTTTTTCGATTAAAACGTTTTGGACCGCACTTCCGTCAAGTATATGCAAGCGTCAAGTATATGCAAGGCCAGACGAACCTTCACAAAAAACCCGACAAAAGAATAATCTTACGCCGCGCCGTGGCAGTTCTTGTACTTCTTGCCGCTGCCGCACGGACACGGATCATTGCGTCCCACCCGTTTCTCCGCGTGCGCAGGCATGGGCCGCCCGCCATCAGCCGCCGCCGAGCCGCCCCCCGCAGCCAAGGCCCCCGGAGGCACCGGGCCGTCATTGCGCGAGGTCTGCATCCGGCTCATGTCCGGCCTGTTACGCTGCGGCACCGCCTGCCGCGGCTCCGACTGGGGCGCGGCTCCCGCAGCGTCCGCCGGGCCCACCGGCAGGTAGACCTTCAGGAGCATCGACAGCACCTCCCGGTTGATCTTCTCGATCATCTTGCGGAACAGCTCGAACGACTCGAACTTGTAGATCAGCAGCGGATCCTTCTGCTCGTACGCCGCGTTCTGTACCGACTGCTTCAGGTCGTCCATGTCGCGCAGGTGCTCCTTCCAGTCGTCGTCGATGGTGATGAGCATAATCACAAGGCTGAACGCCTTGTGTATTTCCAGCCCCCGGGAATCCACCGCCCGCTTGAAATTCACCGGCACATTGAGGCCCCGCTTTCCGTCCGTCAGCGGGATCGAGATATTCTCGAACTTGTCGCCCTGCTCCTTGTAGATATTCTCCAGCACCGGGAAGGCCTGCTGCGCGATCTGCGTGGCCCTGCGTTTCAAGGCGCTGCGCATGTCCCCCAACAGCATCTCGGCCAGCTGCGGGTCTTTCAGGTCGTCGTACTCCTCCTCGGTGAACGACGGTTCGATGGAGATCTGCCGGATCAGTTCGACCTTGAACTCGTCGAACGGCAAACCGCGGTAATTCTCGATAAACGTCTCCGCGAAGTCCGTCATCATGTTGTTCACGTCCACCTCGATACGCTCGCCGAACACCGCGTTGTGGCGCCGGGTGTAGATCACCTCGCGCTGCGAGTTCATCACATCGTCGTACTCCAACAGACGCTTGCGTATCCCGAAGTTATTCTCCTCCACCTTGCGCTGGGCGCGCTCGATGGCGCGGCTCATCATCCCGGCCTGGATCACCTCGCCCTCCTTGAGCCCCATCGAGTCCATCAGGCGCGCAATGCGCTCCGAGCCGAACAGCCGCATCAGGTCGTCTTCCAGCGAGACGAAGAACTGGGACGAACCCGGGTCCCCCTGCCGTCCGGCACGGCCGCGCAACTGCCTGTCCACACGCCGGCTCTCATGCCGCTCCGTACCGATAATCGCCAGACCGCCGGCCTCCTTGACTTCGGCGGTCAGCTTGATGTCCGTACCGCGCCCCGCCATGTTGGTGGCGATGGTCACCTGTCCCGGCCGCCCCGCTTCGGCCACGATCTGGGCCTCCAGCTGGTGCTGCTTGGCGTTCAGCACATTGTGCTTGATCCCCCGCAGCTTGAGCATCTTGGACAGCAACTCCGAAATCTCGACACTCGTCGTCCCGACCAGTACCGGACGCCCCTCCCCGACCAGCTTAACGATCTCCTCGATCACCGCCGCGTACTTCTCCCGCTTGGTCTTGTAAATCAAGTCCTGGTAGTCCTTGCGCACCACCTTGCGGTTGGTCGGGATGACGATCACGTCCAGCTTGTAGATATTCCAAAGCTCGGACGCCTCGGTTTCCGCCGTCCCGGTCATCCCGGCCAGCTTGTGGTACATGCGGAAGTAGTTCTGCAAGGTAATGGTGGCGAAGGTCTGCGTCGCTGCCTCGACCTTGACCCGCTCCTTGGCCTCGATGGCCTGGTGCAGGCCGTCCGAGTACCGCCGCCCGTCGAGGATACGCCCCGTCTGCTCGTCCACGATCTTGACCTTGTTGTCCATCACCACATACTCCGTATCCTTCTCGAACAGGGCATAGGCTTTCAGAAGCTGGTGCACCGTGTGCACCCGTTCCGACTTCAACGCATACTCGTTCAGCAACTTATCCTTCGCTTCGAGCCGCTCCTCCACTGTCATGTCGCTCTTTTCGAGTGTAGCGATTTCGGAGCCGATGTCCGGCAGGATAAAGAACCGCTTGTCATTGACGTCCCCCGCCAGCGAGTCGTGCCCCTTGTCGGTCAGCTCCACGGAGTGCAGCTTCTCGTCGATAATAAAGTAGAGGTCGTCGGTCACCTCGTGCATCCGCTTGCTGTTGTCCTGCATGTAGAAGTTCTCGGTCTTCTGCATCAGGGCCTTCATCCCCGGCTCGGAGAGGAACTTAATCAGCGGCTTGTACTTGGGCAGCCCCTTGTGCACGGCCAAGAGCATCTTCCCGGCTTTCGACTCGTCGCCTTCGGCGGCCAGCTTTTTAGCCTCGGCCAAAAGGGAGGTGCACAGGTTCCGCTGCAAATTGTAGAGCGACTCGACCTGCCCGCGGTACTCCTCGAACAGCTGGTCTTCCCCCCGGGGCACCGGCCCGGAGATAATCAGCGGCGTACGGGCATCGTCAATCAACACCGAGTCGACCTCATCGACAATGGCGTAATGGTGCGGCCGCTGTACCAAATCCCCCGGCTCAATGGCCATGTTGTCGCGCAGGTAGTCGAAACCGAACTCGTTGTTGGTCCCGAACGTAATATCGCTGTTATAAGCATCCCGCCGCGCATCGCTGTTGGGCTGGTGTTTGTCGATGCAATCCACGGTCAGCCCGTGAAACTCATAGATCGGCCCCATCCACTCGGAGTCGCGCCGCGCCAGATAATCATTGACGGTCACCACGTGCACCCCCTTGCCCGCCAAAGCATTCAAAAACACAGGTAACGTCGCCACTAAGGTCTTCCCCTCGCCGGTCGCCATCTCGGCCACATTCCCCTTATGCAAAGCCACCCCGCCGAACAGCTGCACGTCATAATGCACCATGTCCCACGTGATCTCGTTCCCGCCGGCCAGCCAGCGGTTCTTATAAACGGCCTTGTCCCCCTCGATGGTCACGAAGTCTTTGCCCTGCGCGGCCAGCTCGCGGTCGGCGTCGGTCGCGGTCACCGTTATCGTTTCGTTATTGGCGAACCGGCGGGCGGTGTCTTTCACGATGGCGAATATCTGGGGCAGGATCTCGTCGAGCACCTCTTCAATGGTCTCGTTGACGTGTTTCTTCAGGCGATCGATCTCGGTGGCGATGCGCTCTTTCTCGTCGATCTCGACGTCGGCCTCTTCCATCCGCGCTTTCAGCTCGGCGATGCGGTCTTCGTCCTCCTTGATACGTTCGCGGATCAGCTCTTTGAAGGCGGTCACGCGGGCGCGAAGCTCGTCGTCGGTCAGTTTCTCGATCTCGGGATAAACGGCCAGGATGCGGTCTACATAAGGCTGAATGGCTTTCCGGTCTTTGTCCGCTTTGCTTCCGAAGAACATCTTCAGCAGGCTTGCTGTTACACTCATACTATGTTGGTCTCGTTTTAAATACCTGTCATACAACGGATTTCCGTCCCGCGCGGGGATACGTTCCGCTTGAAAGTACCAAAGATAGCAATTATTCCGCGATTTACGGCGGTTTTTTCACGGGTTTTTGAAATGTGCGGTACCGTCCTCTTGACGGTCGGTAAAGGGAAGGCTGCGCTTTACCGAACGCCGGCTAAAGATATTTGTTTATCGTCGGCTGTCTTACCGGCTGTAACTACCCGGTTCGGGCCGCTCCGTCGCCTCCGGCAATCTTCGATTGCCCGGAGCGGCCCGCCATTGGCATGGGAACCAAACTTTAAGCTCTCTCAAGTTCGGCCTCGCGCCGCCCCCCCGGCAGCTTTGCTGCCCGGCGCTGAGGCCGCCGTTAACACGGGAACTTTACAGTCTTAGGCGACTTTCAGGTCGCGCAGCCCGGAGCCACCCCAGGCGGAGGCCCGGTGCCTCCGGGCACCCCGCCAGGGCTGTAACTACCCCACGCAGGCTGCGGCCGAGAGCATAGCGCCGGCTTGCCTGTCTTGCTGGCTGTAACTACCCGATTCGGGCCGCCGCCTGGGGGCGAAGCCGCAACGCGGCTTGGCGGCAGGCCCGCCATTGGCATGGAAAACAAGCTACTCGCTCACGACCCTATGCGGACCGGCTGCTGACGCAGAGCCTTTTTATGGGTAATGGCAAGCCCGAAGCTACCCCGTCACTTTTGATTGTTATTATCCCTTTTGTCGGGTTCGGCGGCCACCTGGGAAGCGCGGGCCACCGCTGCCGCGGTGTCTTTTCTCGTTTAACTGCGACCTTTAGGTCGCGCAGGCCGGAACCACCCCGGGCGGACGCCGAAGGCGCTTGGCGACGGCCGTAAACATATCATCGGCCCGCCGTTGCCACAGAAACTTTTAAGCCGGAGCCAGCGGGGACAAAATGAGCACCGCGAATTGCAGTCCTCCGCCCGGGGTGGCTCCGGCGTGGCCGCTGGCGCGCAGGCGTTGCCTGTCTTGTTGGCAGTATTTACCCGATTCGGCCTCGCGCCGTCCCCCCGGCAGCTGCGCTGCCCGGCGCAAAGGCCGCCGCTGGCGCGGAAACAGACCGCTAACCTGTCGTTACAGACGAAACCGACCCTTGTTAACCCGCCGGATAAACCGAAGGCCGGGCTTTTCCCCATGGGGAAAAGCCCGGCCCGCATATGGATCTCCGGTTCCGGAAAAAGGAGATTACTCCTCGATCTTCATATTGTGGTACACCCGCTGCACATCCTCGTCCTCCTCGAACTTTTCGAGCAGCTTCTCGATCGTCTCCCGCTGCTCCGCCGTGACCTCCTTCTGGTCGGTCGGAATGCGTTCGAACTCCCCGCTCAGGATCTCGTAGCCCTTCTCCTCCAGGTAGTTCTGTATCTTGCTGAACGCGTCGTACGCCCCATAGATCATGATCTCCTGCGCGCCGTCCTCGTTCTCCTCGGCGAACACCTCGTCCACCCCGTAGTCGATCAGCTCCAGCTCGAACTCCTCGATGTCCAGCCCCTCCGGAGCCTTGACCTTGAACACCGATTTGCGGTCGAACATGAAGTCCAGGCTGCCCGTGGTGCCCAGCGAGCCGCCCGCCTTGTTGAAATAGCTCCGCACATTGGCCACCGTGCGCGTGTTGTTGTTGGTAGCCGCCTCCACCACGATGGCGATGCCGAACGGCCCGTAGCCGTCGTACTGGATCTCCTTGTAGTCCTCCGTGTCCTTCGAGATGGCCCGCTTGATCGCCCTTTCGACATTGTCCTTGGGCATATTCTCCGACTTGGCCGTCTGGATCAGCATACGGAGCCGCGGGTTCGAGCCCGGGTCCGGCCCCCCCGCCTTCACGGCGATCACGATCTCTTTGCCCAGCCGGGTGAACGTCCTGGCCATATTGCCCCAGCGCTTGAGTTTACGCGCCTTGCGGAATTCGAAAGCTCTTCCCATAACTCTTTGTTCAGTTGAAACGGTTTTTATCAGTGCCGCAAAGGTAGGGGTTTTTCGGCGAAAATGAAAAGCCAAGTTTCGCGCCGAAATGCTATCTTTGGGAAACGGTTTCGAGGAACTGTATTCCTTCGTGACCGCCCGGAGCCAGCGAAGACGCATAAGGATAGTTACAGCCCGGCTGGAGTGCCCAGCGGCACCAGCCCTTCGCCGGGGATGGCTCCGGGCCGCCCGCTTCGCGGAAAAATGAATTATCGCCAACGAATTATGACCGACAGCCAGCGAAGAGACCTGCTCCGCCTCGTTTGGGGCCACCGCCTGTTCGGGGAGGGCGACATCGCCGTTCCCGGAGGGGATGCGCGCGTGGAGAGCCCCGGCTATGCTCCGGAAGTTGCCGCAGGCGAGGAGAGCGCTCCCGGCCCGGACTTCGTGAACGCCGCCGTACGGTGCGGCGGAACGGTATTGTACGGAGCCGTGCGGATCGACGGGCGGTCGTCCCAGTGGCGCGACGGCGGAAGGATGACCAATCCCGCTTTCGACGGGGTGATGTTCCACGTGGTCTGCGAGCGCGACCGGGTGCTGGTGCGAGACGGCCGGGAAGTGAGGACACTCGTGCTCCGCCCCGCGCCGGAACTGGAGGCCCTTTACGAAGAGCTGCTGGGCCAGTCGCAGCGGTGCGGGATCGGGTGCGCCGGGTTTTTCGGCTCCCTCGAAGCGGTGGAACAGGGACAGATACTCTCGCGGCTGGTGGCCGACCGGCTGCGCCGCAAGGCCGCCGAGGTCGCGGACATACGCCGCTCACTGGGCGGCGACTGGGACGAGACGGCCTACGTCTGCTACCTGCGCTCGCTGGGGATGGGCGACCGCAAACGATCCTACGAGGCTCTGGCCCGTTCGGTACCTCTGCGGTGCTTCGTGCGCTGCGCCGGGGACGTGCGGCAGGCCGAGGCCCTGCTGATGGGACAGTCGGGCTACCTGGGCGTGGCGTCGCCCTCCGATCCGAAGATCCGGGAATGGCAGGATATCTACCTGGCGCTGAAAGAGGAGTACGGGTTACGGAGGCCGGTGGTGTCATGGGCCGGGGCGGGAGTCCGGCCTGCTTCATTGCCGCCGTCGATGCTCGGCCGGGCGGCTTCGCTGCTGGTACGGGTGCCGCGCCTGGCGGAGTGCGTGCGGGAGGCTTCCGCAGGCGGCATGCAGCCCTTGCGCGACGTGTTCGGCCATGCCGAAGCGGGGGTGAGCGCGGAGAAGGTGGACTTGCGGATCGTCAATTTCGTGATCCCGCTGCTGACGGCAATGGGACGCGAGGCGGGCGACATGGGATTGCAGGAGCGGGCGCTGGCCCTGTACGACGAGGTGGCGCCGGAGGCGAACCGCTACACGCGGCTCTGGTCGGAGGCTTTCGACCTGCGCAGCGCGTTCGATTCGCAGGCGGTGATCCAGCTCTGCACGGAGTATTGCGCCCGGGGACGCTGTGGGGAGTGTCCGGTGGGCGCGTTGCGGTTGGTGAGGCTGTGGAGGATGATCGGCGACGGGCGGCGATAGCCGGGCGGGCGGTTTGGAGGGGAGTGACTTCGGGGTGCCGAAGATACCGGGCTTCCGCAGGGAGAGCTGCGGCGAGAAGCGTGAGCTTCGAGCCGCATAGGGCGGTGGGCAAAAAGCGCGACTCGCCAGGGTCGCCGGGCCTGCCGCCAAGCCGCGTTGCGGCTTCGCCCCCTGGCGGCAGCCCGAGCACGGGAGAGCGAATAGCTTTTGTCCGAAACAAGGAAACGAATGTTTGATTTCCCGCGTCAGCGGCAGCGCACCCGCAGGCCCCGCGGCTCAAACCCAGGAGCACGGGCCGTCTTATCCCCGTGTCAACGGCGGCCTCAGCGCCGGGCAGCAAAGCTGCCGGGGCGCGCGCGAGGCCGAAGCCGAAAAAGCGAGAAGCGCGCCCCGTCAGGGTCGCCGGGCCGCCGCCAAGCGCCTTCGGCGCTCGCCCGGTGGTGGCGGCCCGAACGGGGCAAGGGCGAATAGCCGGGTTTCCAAGGCAACAGCCGGGCCGTCTTTATTGTAGGGCCGGAGCCAGCGAGGGCGCAAATGAGCGCAGCGAATATTGCAGCCCTCCGCCCCGGGTGGCTCCGGCCTGCGCGACCTAAAGGTCGCAGTTAAGCGAGAAAAAACATCGCGGCAGCGGTGGCCTCAGGTGTTGCGACGGCCTTAAGGTCATGCAGACCTTAATAAGAGCCCCAACGGGGCCGGCGCGCGGGAGCGCGCCGAGGACAAATAAAGCAATAAAGAAGGCCCCGAGGCGAGCGGGGCGAGTTGCATAGGGTCGAGAACGAATAGCTGAATTTCCGCGACAGCGGCCGGGCCGTATAGGGTCGTGGGCGAGTAGCTTATTTTCCATGCTAATGGCGGGCCTGCCGCCAAGCAGTACATAGGGTAGTTACAGCCCTGCCGGAGTGCCCGTGGCACCGGCGGCCCGAACACATAAGAGCGAATAGCTGAAGTTCCGCGATAGCGCCGGGCGGACCCGTTGGGTCTTTTACCGGTGTTTTTAAGGATTCATGGGAGCAGGGACGCCCGAAAAGGAGAGAGCGAGCAACTGCGTTTTGCAGGAATCGGGATGAAAATTTCTCCATTCCGGCGAAATATTAACTACAATTATAGTTTTAGTTTCGGAATAAAACCTATATTTGCAGCAATACTAACACATACATTTATGAGAAAGCTACTTTTATTCTGTCTGGCCGCGATGGTGGCGGCGGGATCGGCGACCGAAGCGGGAGCGCGTAAAAAACAGGCGCGGCAAACGAGGCCCGAACCCCAGCTGGGGGGCCTCACCCCGGCCACGCCTCGAATGCCGTTCGCCTTTACGCGCAGCAAAGGCTGGATCGAGGGAAAGGTGGCGCTGGACAGCGGAGCGGCGAAGCTGGTGACGCTCTTCGTGCCTGACCTGACGCAGCCGGGCGGCACGCGTTCCGAAAGCAGTTACCTCGACGCGGACGGAAGGTTCGGTTTCGCGGTGGAGCTGTTCTGCCCGACGACGACGAACTTGAAGTATGACGGAGGTTGGGCGACGCTCTGTCTCTATCCGGACGACACGCTGCGGCTGGAGTTCCGCTCGACGGACTTCCGCGAAGGAAACGACGGCAGTTATGGCAGCCTGCATTTCAACGCGAACCGCAGCGGCGAGGCGAGCAGGCATCTGGCGGGTTTCAAACGGCTGCAACGGACGACGCCGGTACCGCAGTTCGACGCTCCGACGGATATGGAGTCGTGGCTGGCGATTCTCCGGAGCCGCGACAGTGCCGACCGGGCGACGCTGGCACGCTATGCGGCGGCGGAGCATCCGTCGCCGGAAGCGCTGGATCTGCTGGGGCGGACGATCCGCAACCAATACGCGGGCTATACGTGGCAGGGCTACATGACGGGGGACGGGCCGGTAAAACCGGAGCAGGTGCGGGAGCTGCACCGGCGCGCTTTCCCAGTGACGGACGATGCGGACTTCGCGGATCTGCCCGGTCATTGCTACGCACTGTACCAGACCGCCCTGAGCTATATGTTCTCGGACACGTCGTCAGCGCGGTCAGAACGGGAGAAGCTGGCGAATGCTTTGGATTCCATTGTGGCGGAGTATCCGGCGTCGCTGTCGCGGGATGTGATGTGCCTGCAAATCTACTGCGGGGTGGCGGCGGGCAATAAGACGCCGGAGCTGTATTCGAAGATTTACCCGCTGCGGGGTCGTTTTATCGCATCGCCGCTGGTGCGCGACCTGGTACCGGAGCCGCCTGCCGAAACGCCGGCGGCTCCGGGTGCGGCGACTGAGGCAGCTGGAACGGCTGAGCGGAATTTCTACAACCTGCCGCTGAAAGAGGCGGAGCGGTTTATCGGCCGGATCTTCGAGCCGTACCGGGGATCGGAGAAGGTGCTGTATGTGGATGTCTGGGGGGTAGGATGCGCGCCGTGCCGGGCGGAGATGCCGAACTCGGTGAAGCTGCACGGGGAGCTGGCGGGGCAGTCGGTGGAGTTCCTCTATCTCTGCATGGATTCAAAAGAAAAAGACTGGGAGATGCTCAAAAAAGAGCTGAAGATCGAGGATACGGGCAGGCATATCCTGCTATCGGCGGACGAGGGCAATATCCTGCGGAGTTACATGGGTTTCACGGGGGTGCCGACCTACTGGATCATCGACAAGGAGGGCCGCCTGCGAGGCGAATCGCGGCCGGGTGACGCGGCTACGAAAGAGCTGCTGCTGAAACTGGCAGGAGAATAGGTCGTCGGAATTACCGCTACGTCCCGGCGTTCCAGAAGGGATGCCGGGACGTTTTTGTCCGGAGCGCGAACGTCGTGCTGCGGTAGGGCTGGATATTTTTCTTTCGGACGGCAAGCCGTTCCGCTGAAATGAGTTGTAGAGCGAGTAGCCGGGTTTCCGCGCCAGCGGCGGGCAGCCCGGTAGGGGGGGCGTGGGCGGCACGAGAACGAGCGGGCGAATAGCGCGTTCCGTTAACGTCGGACGTCTGTCGGGTTGTTCGAAGCCGAACAGGTTGTTATCCGATTTGTCGCAGCGGCGGCGGGCGTAAGCCCGAAGCCGCAGTAAGACGATGA
The DNA here is from genome assembly GCA_020859745.1 of Rikenellaceae bacterium. Lineage (GTDB taxonomy): Bacteria > Bacteroidota > Bacteroidia > Bacteroidales > Rikenellaceae > Rikenella. The sequence continues at coordinate 2,107 of JAJBVQ010000108.1, read as the reverse complement.
GCGAGAAGCGCGACTCGTCAGGATCACCGGCCATGCGCGCTGGTTTTTTGGGTAGTTACAGCCCATTCGAAATGCCCGAAGGCACCGCAGGCCGAACTTGAGAGAACGAAAAGCGCGACTCGTCAGAGTCGCCGGGCCTGCCGCCAAGTAGTACATAGGGTAGTTACAGCCCGGCTGGAGTGCCCAGCGGCACCGGCGGCCCGAACACGTGAGAGCGAGTAGCCGGGTTTCCAAGTCAGCAGCCGGGCCGTTTTATTGTAAGGCCTCCGCTGGCTTCGGGCTTGTGGCTACACAATAAAAAAGACTCCGCGGAGCGGTGTCCTCGGTCGCTGCGACGCGTTAGCGGCGCGGGGGGAGCGCGCCGAGGACAAATAAAGCAATGATAAGGGCCCTGCGACAGGGGATAACCAGAAACAGGACAATTGGTTCCGCGCCAGCGGCCGGCCCGGAGCCAGCGGGGCCATAACGAGCATCGCGAGTGCAGGCCTACGCCGGGGGTGGCTCCGGCCTGCGCGACCTAAAGGTCGTAGGCAAGCGAAAAAAGACACCGCGTCAGCGAGCGGGCCGGACGCCGCCCCGCGGGAGGCCCGCAATAAACCGCAAGCGGTTTAAAGCATCCTCCCGGGCGTCCGACCCGAAACTAACTAAAGGAGATAAAAAATCCCCGTGCCACCGGTGGCCTGGTCGCGCGGACGCGTTGCGTCTTTTATTGGCATTTGCATTGCAATTAGCATTGTAAGGGCGCGCGGGGGACGCGCGCCGGGACAAATAAGGCCATAGCCTACTCTCCGCGCCAGCGGTGAGCCGCGCCCAAGCGCCTTCGGCGCTCGCCCCCTGGCGGCGGCCCGAACAGGGTAATTACAGCCGGTAAAACAGCCAACGGCTGCCGCACCGGAAGTCCGTCAGATACGGCGCAGCGAAAGGGTGGACGAAAATTATACATAAGGCAGCGACGACCGGACGGCCTCGCCGGGAAAAGCTGAACTGCCCGAACCGGGCCACAAAAACAAGAGTAAACCGGAGACTTGAATCAGGCGAACCCCGGAAAAAATGCTGCGCATCGACTTCTGCCGTCACGAACCCAGGAACCGGGTTACAGCGGCTTACGGTTGCGGAGGGCGTGGGTGATGGTCAGCTCGTCGGCGTACTCCAGCTCGTCGCCGAAACCGATGCCGCGCGAGATCACCGACACGACGACGCCCAGAGGCTGTAATTTCTTGGTGAGGTAATACGAAGTGGTCTCTCCCTCGATGGTAGTCCCCAGCGCGAGGATCACCTCTTTCACGCCCAACCTCCGGATATTGTCGATCAGCAAATCGACATGCAGGTCGGACGGCGAGATCCCCTGTATGGGCGAGATCACGCCCCCCAGGACATGGTACAGGCCGTTGTACTGCCGGGTGTTCTCGATCGAGATCAGGTCGCCGACCTGCTCGACCACGCAGACGGTGGTGCGGTCGCGCTTGGGGTCGGTGCAGATGGGACACAGCTCCTCGTCGGAGAGGTTGCGGCACTGCTTGCACCAGCAGATGTCGCGCCGGAACTGGTAGATGGCCCCGGCGAAAAGGTCTACGTCCTCGACCTCCTGCCGGAGCAGGTGCAGGGCCAGCCGCAAGGCGGTCCGCCGCCCCACGCCGGGCAGTTTCGAGAGCTCCCCGACCACGTTTTCCAACAGTTTCGACACGGCGCTACTCCCCTCTCCCCTTATCCGGCACGACCGCCTCGATGGCGCCCGTGGAGATCCACCCTTTATTGCCGTCGGAGAGGACGATCTCGGTCCAGCCGTCGAGCTGCCCGAGCATCCGCACTTTAGTCCCTTCGTGCAGCACGAAAATATCCTTGCTCCCCGCCCCCGGCGAGCTTTTGACGGGCGCCACGAGGTTCATCACCACGGCCTCGCCGCCGTACAGCAGCCTGCCCCGCTGGAAATGGGCGTAAAAAGTGGCCGTCATGCAAAAAACGAGCGAAACGATACCGCCATAGAAACCTATTTTCCGCAGCGCCAGCGTACGGGCCAGCAGCCACAGGATCACGGCGGCGAATGTTATCCCGAGGAAAACCAGCCCCAGCACGGCCCAAGTGTCGGAACTGAACACCAGCCCCAGGT
>JAJBVQ010000232.1 GCA_020859745.1 Rikenellaceae bacterium | reverse complement strand
GGCGGAGGCCTGCAACACTCGCTCCGCTCGGTCTTGGCCCCGCTGGCTCCGGCCTGTGTGTAACCCAAAGCGGGTGATTGCGGAGCCTGTGCATACTGGATAGACGCAGCCCGGAAGCCCGACGGGCCCGCTTTTTTCAAAAAGCGGCAGTTCTATGCGGCACAGTGTAAAATAAACCGAACGGATATATGGGAACCATACGGATACGATACTTGTTTTTCGCCTTGCTGGCCGCCGCCGTTTTCGTGCAGTGCGCCTCCATCGCGCAGCCCCAGGGCGGTCCCCGCGATTCGCTGCCCCCGCTGATCATCAGCACCGTGCCCGCACAGAGGGCCGTCAATTTCAAAGGCAAACGTATCGCCCTGAACTTCAATGAATACGTCGTGCTGCGCGACCAGCAGAAAGAGTTCATCGTTTCGCCCCCGAACCCGAACGGGAGCAAACCGCTCCTGAGTGTCAAAGGACGCTCCGTACTCGTCGATTTTGAGCAGCAGCCCGACAGCAACACCACCTACCGCCTCGACTTCGGCAACTCCATCGCCGACAACAATGAAGGCAACCGGCTGGGCAACTACGCCTTCGTTTTCTCGACCGGGCCCGACCTCGACACCCTGCTGATGAGCGGCCTGACCATCGACGCCCAGACCCGCGACTCGGTGATCGGCGCCATGCTCTTCTTTTTCGATGCCAAAGCCGATTCCGTGGCGGCCTACGACTCCACCTTGTTCAAAGCCCGTCCCGACGCTATTTTTCGTAGCGACAGCTCCGGGTTCTTCCTGGCCGACATCCTCAAGGACAAAGACTACCGCGTTTACGCCATACTCGACAAGAACGGCAACCAGCGGTACGAGTCCGGAACCGACTACGTCGCGATGCTCGACACGGTTTACAACCCCACCCGGATGCCCGATTTCGACATGTGGATCGAGCCTGCGACCGGGCGTAAAGGCCCTCGCCGGCAGATCGACCCGCCCCAGCTGCGCTTCAACCTGTTCCTCGAAGAACCCGTCCGCCGGCAGACCGTCTTGACCAACAGCCGGCCCGAACGGCAAAAACTGGAGATCGTTTTCAATGCCATACGCCCCGCCGAGATCGTGTCGTTCGCCCCCGTCGGGCTGGATTCGACCTGGTTGACGCGCGAAAACGGCGTCAAGGGGGATACCGTGTGGTACTGGATCGCCCCGCCGACCAAAGAGGACGCCGACGCGCTGAAAGATACCATCCGGGCCAAGATCACCTACATGAGCCAGGACAGCCTGTGGAACCCGCAGCTGCGGTCCGAGGAGCTGACCTTTGTGCACCGCATCATCGACCCGAACGCCCGGCGGCCGAGGTCGAACAGCGCCTATGCCGACAGCGTCAAACAGGTCAAGGAGGCCCGGCGGAAAGCGAAGCGGGCGGCCAAGCTGCAAAAGAAATGGATCAAAATGGCCCGGCACATCAGCCGCCGGCGCGGCGACCCGAAACGCACCGACGCCGAACTGCTGGCCGACAGCACCCTGTTCCAACAGGTGGACGTGGATACCACCCAGACGGACAAGCCGCGCAGGAACGACGAGTTGCCGGTCAGAAACCCGTTCGGGTTCGAGGTGATGGCCGCCAATCCGCTGAACCCGGAGAATAATATCCGGCTCCTGTTCAATTATCCTTTGCGGTCGGTGGATGAGGCCCGGATCAAGTTGACAAAGCTCTCCGAAGGACAGTCGGCGCTGCCGAGCCGCGACCGGCAGACCGCCGAGACCGAACCGGGTAAAAAGACCGAGACCCCGGAACCCTTTACGGTCGAGTTGGATACCCTCACTCGGCGGCAGCTCACCATACGGGCCGACTGGAGAGCGGACGACGAATACAGCCTGCTTATTCCGGACAGCGTCTTTATGAACATCGCGTTCCAGGGGAACGACACGCTGCAATCCACCTTCAAGGTGGCCGATTCCAGCAAGTTCGGCACGGTTATCATTGACCTCGGGGCGGATGACCTGCTGCCGGATTACGAATATATCCTCGAATTGCAGACCATGGACGGCAAGACCTACCAGCGGGTCCGGCATGCCGTGCCGGGAAAAAGCTACAAGTTGCGCTACCTGCCGGCCAACAAATACCGCCTGCGGATCACCGAAGACCGCAACAAGAACGGGGAGTGGGACACCGGTTCGTTGGTGCAGCGGCGCCAGCCGGAGCGCATCCGCATCTGGGAACACCCGGCCACCGGCCGCGAGATACTGGCCAAGGAGAACTGGGATGTGACCGTGCCGGTGAACCTGCGGGAACTCTTCGAACAGCCGTAATGTTACTTATAATAAGGATATTTATGACTCTGAACCGGATCGAATACTTAGCGGTGTTTCTGCTGGCGGCGGCTTTATCCTGCTGTCCGGCGGCGGCGCAGGAGCGGGGCGTGCCGTCCGAGACCCTGAGCGCGGCATGGGCCCCGGTCAAGGTGGACCATTACGTCGGCATCCGGGGCGGCTACGCCATGGGCAACGCCCGGTTCGAGCCGACGCGACAGACCGAGATGAAAATGGGGCTGATGGTCGGCGGGCTGGTCTACAAGTTCGACGTGCCGGCACAGAAATACGTGGGCTGCATCGAGGCCGACATCAACTGGTCGCAGCGCGGCTACCGCGTACACCGGTCTTTCGAGTCCGATGAGGTCTACGAACGCAAGTGGAACACCATCGAGATCCCGATCCTGTGGCAGCCTTACCTGCCGCTGAGCAAGGGGGGCACCCGGTTCTACCTCAGTGCGGGGCCGTACTTCAGTTACGCTTTCAGCTCGGACTACCGGGAGTACAACAAGGCCACGGGCGAGGTCTATTCCGAAGGGAAATACGAGTATGACCCCGTGCGGGACAACCGCTGGGAGTACGGCATCACGTTCGGGGCGGGGATGTTTTTCGCCATCAAACGGTTTTCGGTGACGGCGGAGTTCCGCTACAATATCGGCCTGTCGGACGTTTTCAAGGGGGTGACCAAATACGAGGGGAATCCGTTCCGCTCACCGGCCGACCAGATGAATATCACCCTCGGCGTAAATTACAAAGTGCGAATGCATAAATAACCGATCTTTTATTTTGCCAAGTGCCGGAGGGTACTGTTCTCTTTGTGAACAAAGAGAACCAGAAAAACTTTCGAGGATGCTGGCGCA
>JAJBVQ010000255.1 GCA_020859745.1 Rikenellaceae bacterium | reverse complement strand
ACACTAGCAAAAACACGACACATATCGCCCTGACAACCTTCATTCCGCTGCTTTGTGATTCCCCATTTTTAATTACCTTTGCGCGACGCCCGTATGCGCCCGAAGCAAAGGCAGGCGGACAAAATTAACCTATTTCATCGGATTTTGCGCCCGGCACAACGAAAACGGATATTTTTTTCACTGCTGCTGCCCTTCTGGGGCGCCGCCCTGATCTCCGCCGCACCGCAGCTGCCGGCCCTGGCGGTGCATGCCCCTGCCGATACCGTCCGCACCGTATCCGACACCTTTCCGGCAACCCTGCCCGACAGCATTTTCCAAAACGACAGCATACATGTGGCCGACAGCCTTTCCACAGTGGCAGACACCTCCGCGGTACGGGTTGCGGCGCCTGCCGGGGACACCGTGCGCCGCAAAGGCGGATCGCCGCTGGCCGACCGCGTCACCGGCTCGCAGCAGGACTCGCTGGTTTACGACGTCAAGACCGGCAACCTCTACATGTACCGCAGGGGCGAAGTGAAATACACCGACCTGCAGGTCGAAGCCGAACAGATCGAGCTGAATCTCGACGACAAGAACGTTGCCGCCCGGGGCGAGATCGACACCCTGAGCAACGAGTACGTCCGGCCCAAGTTCATCCAGGACAACACCACCTACGAGCTCGACTCGGTGCGCTACAACATCGACACCAAAAAAGCCCTGATCTGGGGCGCCCACACCAAAGAAGGCGAAGGGATCATCACCGGCGGGCTGGTCAAGAAGATGCCCGACGACGTGCTCCACATGAAAGGCGGCCGTTACACCACCTGCGACGCCGAGTGCCCCCACTTCTACCTCCAGATGACCAAAGGTACCGTCGAGCCCCATAAGAAAGTGGTCTTCGGCCCCGCCTACATGGTCATCGAAGACGTGCCTTTCTATTTGCTGGGCCTGCCTTTCGGCTTTTTCCCCCAGCAGGGTTCGCGCCACTCCGGCTTTATCCTGCCCCAGGTCGGCGAAGAGGTCGTCAAAGGGTTCTTCCTGCGCGACGGGGGCTACTACTTCGTCTTCAACGACTATCTCGACCTGAAACTCACCGCCGGCATCTACACCCTCGGCTCGTGGGAGACCGGCGTGGCCTCCAGCTACCGGAAGCGCTACAAATACAGCGGCCGGCTCCAGTTCGACTTCGCCAAGGACGTTTTCGGCGAAAAGGGAAGCTCCGACTACGTCGACCAGCAGAACATCCGCCTGCAGTGGACCCACCAGCAGGACCCCAAATTCCGCCCCAACTCCACCTTCTCGGCCAGCGTCAACTACTCCACCAGCAAGTACAACAAGTACAACGCCACGGACATGAACGACTACCTGTCGTCCCAGATCAGCTCGTCGATCGCCTACTCCAAGAACTGGCCCGGCAAACCCTTCTCCTTCTCGATGAACGCCAGCCACTCCCAGAACATGCGCGACAGCATGATGTCGCTGACCCTGCCCAGCTTCGTGTTCAACGTCACCCGCATCAACCCCTTCAAGCGCAAAAACGCTGTGGGGAAAGAGCGGTGGTACGAAAAGATCGCCTTCACCTTCCAGACCAACTTCTCAAACAGCGTCAGCGGCTTCAAGCAGAACCAGTTCATGAAAAAGGAGATGTTCGACAAGATGAAACTCGGGTTCGAACACCGGCTGCCCGTCAGCGCCTCCTTCAACCTGCTCAAGTACCTGAATGTCACCCCCAACTTCACCTACCGCGAGCGGTGGTACTTCCGCAAGATCTACAAAGACTGGAACCCCGAGACCGAGCGGATCGAGAACACCGACACCACCCGCGGCTTCTACCGCGTCTACGATTACAGCGCGTCGCTGTCGGCCAACACCCGCCTCTACGGGAGTTACGAGCTGGGGCGCAAAGGCAAGATCAAGCTGCGCCACGTAATGACCCCCAATGTCAGCTTCTCCTACGCCCCCAACTTCGGCAAAGAGAGCTACGGCTACTACCGCACCATCCAGAGCGACAAGCACGGCGGAACCACCACCTACTCCCCCTTCGCCGACGAGATATACGGCGTGCCCGGCAGCGGCGAGAGCATGAACCTCACCTTCGGGATCAACAACACCCTGGAGATGAAAGTGCCCAGCTCCAAAGACACCAGCGGCTACCGCAAGATCAAAATATTCGAAGCCTTCAACATCAGCTCCGGCTACAACTTCCTGGCCGACTCGCTCAAACTCAGCCCCTTCGCCGTCAATGTGCGGACCACCCTGGTCAAAGGGCTGAGCCTCAACATGAGCGCCACCTTCGACCCCTATATGGTCGACGACAACGGGCGGCGCGTCAACAAATTCGTCGCCAGCCACGGCAAAGGGCTGGCACGCCTGACCTCGTTCACCACCGGGTTCAGCTACGGGTTCAGTTCCAAAGCCCGTCGCGGGTCGTCCGGCACCCCCGCCAGCAACAACCCCGACAACAACACCCGCTCCGACGTCGAGGCGGCCCTGAACGACCCTGCCCAGAACGGCGGTTTCTTCAACCAGACCGAGAACCAGTACGCCACCGCCATGCGCCGGGCCCAGATGCTCGCCACCCAGTACTACGACTTCAACATCCCGTGGAGTGTTTCGTTCAATTACAGTTTCAGTTTCAGCCGGCCCGGTAAGACCATCACCCGCATGCAAACCGTCAGTTTCAGCGGCTCGGTGAACCTCACCGAGAAATGGGCCGTCGAGTTCGGCGCCGGGTACGACTTCGAGCAGAACAAGATCACCCCCGGTACCGTGATGATCCGGCGCGACATGCACTGCCTGCAGGCCACCTTTTCGTGGGTGCCCGTCGGGTTCCGGCAGAGCTGGACTTTCTCCATCCGGGCCAAAAGCTCCATACTCGCCGACCTGGTCAAGTACAAGAAAACCAACAGTTTCATAGACAACTACTACTCCTATTAGTTCTTTGCCATTCAGGAGAGCCGGGTTTCGGGCCGGAGGTGGTGCCTCCCGGCACTCCGGCGAAGCTGTTACAACCCGAAAGAGTTTGCGGTGAATCCGGTCATCTTACGGGGAATTGCACAAAAAAACCGGCGGCCTGTTCATGCCCCTGTTCGGCCCGGCGCTCACCCCGCAGACGGCAACTCCGTCCGGGCCACGGGAATCCGGATTACCGCTTTATCGGATTCGGCCTTGCGC
>JAJBVQ010000120.1 GCA_020859745.1 Rikenellaceae bacterium | reverse complement strand
GAACTCGTATGAAACCCGGATATAATATCCATAACCGGTTCGTGTTCGGCCACTATGGAAGCATTGCGAACCGCCTGATGAACGAGTTCACCGAGCAGGTGGCCGAGGGGATACGCCGAGAATTTGAACAGTAAATGAAGTAAAGGGTATGGCAAAGAAACTACGAAGCGAGGACCTTGTGCTGAACGTCATCGTGAACGGCGATCAGGGCAGGGCCGAAATGCAGAAGCTCGAGCGGCAGATCACCGACCTCGGGAGCGCGAACGAAAGACTGGAACAGAAACAGAAGAAACTGGAGGCGGCCGGCAAATCCGGCAGTCGCGCGTGGCAGGAAAACAAAGCGGCTATCGCTGCGAATAACGAAGCGATCCGCCTGGCGCAAGACCGCCTCGAACAGCTGCGGAAGGGCCTTGACCTGACGAACATGAGCCTCTGGGACCTCCAGCGTGAACAGGGGAGGCTGACGCAGCTGATGCGGAACGCTACGCCGGGCACCGAGAATTTCGCCCGGTACAGCGCCCAGCTGGAGAAGGTGAAAGCCCGGATCACTGAGTTGAACGGCACGGCCAAAAGCACCGGGCTGTCGCTCGGGAAGCTGGCCGACGGGCTGAACCGGTACGTGGGGATCATCACGGCCGGTTTCGCAATTTTCGCGTTGCTGGTTACCGGGGCGCGGGCCGCCGGTAATGCCTACGCGCAGCTCGACGATAAGGTGGCTGACGTGATGAAGACGACCGGACTGGCGAAAGAGGTCGTGTACGACATGAACGAGAGCCTGTCGAAAGTCAATACCCGGACAGCCCAGCTGGAGCTGCTCGGCTTGGCACAGCAAGCCGGTAAACTGAGGATCAGTGCCCGGCGCGATGTGGAGGATTTCGTTCTGGCGGCGGACAAGATCGGCGTCGCCCTGGGCGAAGACCTCGGCGACAAGGATGAGGCCATCCGGCAAATCGGCAAGATCGTAGACTTGTTCAAAGTCAAGGAGGAGTTCGGCATGGGTGACGGGATGCTGAAGGTCGGCTCGGTTATCAACGCACTGGGGGCGGCCAGTACCGCGAACGAAGGCTATATCGTGGACTTCACCAAGCGGTTCGGGGGTATTGCGGTACCGGCGAAGATGAGCGTGACGCAGGTGGCCGGACTGGGGGCGACGCTGGATGCCCTCGGCCAGGCGTCCAAGGCTTCAAGCACTGCCGTCGGCAAGGTTATCACGGGGATGTTCCGGAAGACTTCGGAGTATGCGAAGGTGGCCGGGATGGATGTGAAGTCATTCAAAAAGCTGATGACGGAGGACATTAACGAAGCCTTCATCAAAGTGCTGGAGGGGATGCAGGGCGGCGGCCTCGACCGTGTGGTGGCGATGCTCGGCGACCTGGGAGAAAAGGGCGCGCGCGTCACGACTTCGCTCGGTACTCTGGCGAGCAATACGCAGAAGCTCCGGGAGCAGCAGGCGCTGGCGAACGATGAGTTCGGGAAAGGTACTTCGGTGCTGAACGAATACGAAACCAAGAACAACAGCGCGCAGGCTGACCTTGAGAAGGCGCAGAAGTCGTTCCAGCAGCGCCTTGTGGAGCTGGGCAAGAGTTTGCAGCCGCTGATGACTTACACTACCACAGGCTTCGCCACGGTGGTCAAAGCGCTGACTGGTGTTGTCAAGGTATTCAAGGAATACAAAGGCGTTATCGTGACGACAATGGGGGTAATCGTATCATATATAGCTGTCAAAAAAATGCTGGTTTTTTACAGCGTGGAATATCAGAAAGCGTTGTTGCGAGAGGCGGTCACAATAAAATCTGCAACTGCGGCGACACAGTTACTCGCTGCCGCCAAGTTACTTTTGGCGGGGCATACCCGGGCGGCAGGAATTGCATTCAAAGCCTTTTGGGCATCCATCGGGCCGATCGGTTGGCTGGTGACAGCTGTATCTGCCGTGGCTACCGGAATGGCTCTCTTCGGCAATAAAACGAAAGAGGCCGCAGGAGCTATGGCAGATATGGTAATGCAATTAGGGCAAGAGCGTGATACACATGACGATTTGAAGAAAGCCTTGTACGCCACCACAGAGGGATCGCAAGCCCGAGCGGATGTGATTAAACTGATTAACGAACGCTATGGTGAGTACCTGGATAATATGTTGACGGAAAAGGACAGTACGGAAGATATTGCAAAAGCTCTGTTCAATGCTTCCCAAATGATGGAAGAAAATATAAAGGTCAAAATCTGGCAGCAGGAAATGCAAAAGATTCAGCAGGATCAGTTCGATGCAGAAAAAAAGCCATTCAGGATTTGATGGACAAATACACCGAAAAGGGAAAGCGAAGCGTCGAACAGCAGAAACTCGCTGCCCAGCAATTTGAAAGATTGATCTGTACCCTGAAAGAAACGGGAGCTAATGTTGGATACGTTCGTGATGCGATGCGATTGTTGGGGCGCAGTGAACAGGAGTACATCGATGCTACCAATGGGAGGGGCAAGGCTGCCGAAGACTACCGTATGATATGGGGGATCTTACAGGACATTGTAACAGCAAGTAAAAATGCAACCAGCGCATTAAGTATTTTGGATGCGATGGCTGGAGGTGTAGCGTCACAAGTAACTGAGGTGCCATTGGAACAGCTTCAAACCAGGCTTGAAGAGATAAACGAACGCCTAAGTGATAACAGTATCGGTGATGTCGAGCGTAAAAGATTGCAGGGAATGAAAACATCGCTCGAGAACCAAATTAAGGCAATCGAAGAAGCCCGGAAAAAACTGAATCCAGATGCTGATCCTGATCCGGACGATACCAATGGCGGTGGTAAAAAGAAGAAAAAAAGGATTGGTCACTCGACGACGACGAGGCTTTCATGGGTAAGAAAATCGCGCTGAAGCGCAAGTTGTGGCAAGGGGAGATCGTGACCGAAGCCGAATATAACCGCCAGCTGCTTACGCTGGAGATCGAGGCTTTGCAGGCCCGGCTCGATGCGAATATCGAAAGCGGCGAGAAACGGAAGAAGCTCCAGCTGGAGCAGCTCGATCGGCAATACCAACAGGCCAAATCCGAGAAGTCACACCTCCAGAAACTGCTCGATGTAGCGGGCGATGGGAAAAACGCCGCGGATAGAGAGAATGCGGCCTATGAAAAGCGACTGCGGGATTTGGAACTGTTCGGCAAACAGCGTGAAGACTTGACACAGGAGGAGAGCTGGCCGCGCTGGTGGTGCTCGAGCGGCAACACATGGAAAGGCTGAGTGCCTTCTATGTCGACGAACTCTCCAAGGAGATCAGCGGCCAGCAGAAGGCGATCCAGCGCAAGGCTATAGCACTCAAGCAGTCGCACAATGACGAACTTGCCACCGCCACGACTTTCGAGCAGAAGAAGGCGTTGCTCGGTAAGTGGTACAGTGTGGAAGAGTTGCGCCGGATAAAGACTGACAAGCAAGCTGACGAAGCTCTGAAAAAACAGTACGCTGCTGAAGAGCAGGCGGCCATGAAAGAGGATTTGGAGCTACAACTCGCTCTTTGGCAGGGCATCGTGGATGAAGTGGGCCGGACCGGGTTGTTGGAGAACGGAGTGGCAGCGACGGATGAGGACAAGGCCAAGCTGCTCGCAATTATCGACGAGCTGGAGAAAAAGCTGGCCGAACTTTGCGCTATACCATCTCCGTCTCTCGGTGGGGAAGTTAAAGATCGCAAAAGCAATGTGGACTTGTTGGGGATGACTGCCGACGATTGGCAGAAATTCCACGACAATATCGAAGCTGGAAAATTTGGGATGGAGGAAATAGAGGCTATAGCTAATGCAATTGCCAGCGCTTTTAGTTCTGTAAATGAGTTGATGTCCGCAATGGGGCAACGAGAACTCAAAGAGTTTACGAAGGCGCAGAATAAAGAGAAACAAATCCTTGATCGCAAACTCAAACAAAAAACGATCTCTCAAGAACATTATAATGAGCGAATCAAACAACTGGATGCAGAAACGGAGGCAAAGCAGGAAGAGATATCGATCAAACAGGGAAAACGGCAAAAAGCTCTGGCAACATTCCAAAGTATTGTGAATACCGCAGTCGCAGTAATTGCCGCTTTAGGAGCGCAGCCGTGGGGACCGTGGAATATCGCACTTGCAGCGGCAGTCGGCGCTTTAGGACTTGTTCAGACAGCAGCTATTCTTGCTACACCGGTTACAGGTGCCGAAGAGGGCGGGATGTTGGTCGAACGCCAACAGGACGGCAAACGATACCAGGCCGGGTATAACCCTGCCCGGCGTGGTCGGGTGGATAGGCCGACGGTGCTTGTCGGCGAGAACGGAACCGAATACGTGGTTCCGGCGGAAGGCTATGAGAATCCCACCATCCGCCCTGTGTTGGACATCATGGAGCGCGCCCGGCGATCCGGAACGATCCGGGAGATAAATCTGCCGGCGGCACTCGCCGCTTCCGGGGTGATTCCCGGTCGAGCCAGCGGTGGCTTCATAGACAGTGGTATTACGGCCAACACAAGTAGCTATGCCAGCGATACAGCTATTCCTCCCATTAGCGAATTGTGGAGTGAAGTGACAACCACATTGCGTGAAAATCGGGAGGTGATGGGTAAACTCAGCCGCCAGCTGGAGAAGCCGATCCCGACCTATATCTCGTATTTTGGCAAGAATAGCATCACCGAGATACAAAAGAAACTCGAACAGCAACAGCGCCGCGCCGGCATCGGCAGCGGAAAATAACGACAGACCATGCTACAAATATACACCGACGGCCAGCTGACCGACCTCCCCGACGATATCAGCATCGACCTTGTTTTCGAGAACCCGCTTTTCAACACCGAGCGGATCCCGGCGACCTACTCCCTGAGTTACGAGTTGCCGCTAACCCCGCGCAACCGGGCGATCTTCGGAAACCCCGACCGGGTGGCCGCCGCCGGTGACCGGTTCCGGGATCATCCCACACGGATCCTGCACAGCGGCATCGAGATCGTCAGCGGCGTGCAGACCATCGAAGAGGTAACCGCGCAGGCCATCACCGTCAACTTCAGCGGCAGCGTCCTGCCGGAGTGGATCAATAAGAAGATGCACAAAGCCCCGTTGGGCGAGGTGGTGTTATCCTACTTCCTGAGCGGTCAGGATAGCGAACAGATCGCCATCACGGACTACGACGGCATGCTGCGTGGCAACCAGGGGGCCGATAACGCGCCCTTCGTGGCCTGCCCGGTTGCGATCAAAGATTCCGGCGAAGTGAACGAGCGGGATCCCGACAATCCGGAAGACATCTTCCTGACCACCCGCAAGTCGTTCCTGAACCTTGTGGATCAGAACCTGAACTACATCCATAGACAGACGGGTACCAACGGTAAGAGTTATATGCTGAAGATACTGCCGGCAGTCAAGGTGTGGTACCTGTTCGAGCAGATATTCGGCGATAAACTGGACCGCAATGTGTTCAAGGAGGGCGAGTGGACGAAGCTCTGCCTGCAGACGCTCTGGCACCCGGAGTATCGGCTGACGGACAACCTCCCGCCGTGGCGCTCCGAGATGCAGGAGGGTATCAATAAGAAGATCATCCGCTGGGCGGACTTTATGCCGGATGTGACGGTGGCCGACTTCGTGGTGGAGTTGCTGAAGTTGCCGGGCTGCACGATGTTTATCCGGGGCGATCGCTTCTCGGTGGAGTACAACGACGATGTCCTGCAGCGGGAGGTGTACCGCGACCTCCAGCTGGAGGACGGATACACGATTAGCCGGGAGCCGGGGCAGAAGTACGTGCTGGGCTATTCGAACGCCTCGGACGGCGAGCAGGCCGAGGCGGAGATCAGGGAGGTGCCGAACGTGGTCGAGGGTATGCAGCGGATGGACGGCAGCAGGTTCGTTACGGCATTCCGGAGCCAATGCCCTCCGCAGGTGCTGCAGGCGGACAGCGAATCGGTGCCGCACCTGACGGTAGTCAAGGCGTATCAGGCGGAGGAGGATACCGAAGAGGAGGACGACGGCGAGACTTCGACCTATGACATGACCATTCAGGCGGAGGCGGTGCAATGCAACGTGCGCCGGTGGTGGTACAACGACACCGATCTCGATGGCGGCGGGATCATTGAACGTTTCTACATCCCAGAGATCGAGAAGGTGGAAGCAAAGCGTCCGGACACGATCCTGCTTGGATTGTATCAGGGCATCCAAAACGCGATCCGCTATCAGGGGATGACCTGGCATTATCCTTATCTGGCCTCGACGAACTACAATGCCTATGGGGAACGCCTCGGGGATTTGTCGCTGGATATGGACACGCTGTCGGGGCTGGCGAGGCTGCACAAGGGTTTCAAAGCGTGGATCGAAAAGGACAAGCTGACGGTGACCGGCAACGCGATCTTTACGGCGTTAGACCTACACGACCTCGACCTGCGGGACAAGTACTGCACGCTCGGGCGCCGTTTCCTGATCCGGACGATGAACGTGTCGCTGAAAAAGAACCGTATCGAACCGGCAGAGGTCGAGCTGGTGGAGTGTTAGGATGATGCTGGTCTAATGTAGGGAAGCAACCGGTGCTGACAATCCTACGATTGTCAGCACCGGTTGCTTTACGGCGTTTTGAATCGGCGACGTGCATCCAATCCCGAGAGCATGTTGCGGATATAAAAAGTTTATTTGCCATTATTCATTGGCGGTAAAGGTCAATGTGTCCTGGTTAGGGGGTAGAATATATCCGCAGGTTTGGGCACGTTGTCTTAATTCCCTGTATAATTGGGCTGTTTTCGGATGGCGATATACAAAGTTGGCCTTTTCTTCAATGCCGGCATTCTTCGGAAATGGGCCTACTTGCGTTCCCCAATCGATTTCCAGCGCCGAGATCATTTTTTCTTTCCAGAAACCGAATCGGGTCAAAATGTCAATTTCCAAAGCCGTATATGCATCGCGTTGGGCGGGATCGATTACCGTAACCGGAATAGCTTGGGCAAAAAGGGCTATTCCACGTTTCCCGGTAACGGGAACGCCTGGAAATTGTGAGGCGAGCAGGTGAACGAAAGAATCCTCTTTATTCGCTTCCGAGGGTACGCCTGCATAGCAAGATATCAATAGAATGGGTGCATCTTTTTTATAGGCTATGTTATCCATGTCAAAGGCGACCTGCCAAGCTTCCTTTCCCGCTAAAGTCGGCTCCTGCACGACACCGGCGACCTTTGTCGGAGGTTCTCCGTGTCCCACGATCACCACAGGTTCATGATCGGGTACCTTGGAGAAGTCGCAATCTTCAATGGTCTGAATATTAACATATTTATTGTCAAGGGCATAGCCGATACAATTCAATACGACAAAGTCTTTTTCGGAATTTTCAGGATAGAGAATCATGATTGAAAGAGATTAATAAAAGTCCTACTCACTTGCCGGCTTTTCGGGTACTCCGTACTGCCAAAGATGGACATGGTAAATGCCGGACGACGAACGGATTTGACGAATGAACCGGTCACGTTGATTATTGGCACTAAACGATTAACCAATGTTACCGACACGGCGAAAGTCGATTTGGTCGAGGCGCAATCTGTCCTTTCTGCCGGAAGTGTGGCCGATAACTTTGCTCTCGAAAAGGAGTAATTGTTATGGCCAACCTCATCCGGCAACCGCAGACCTATAATTTCGCAGGCAACATCAGCGACATCGTGCTGATGTCAGATTTCCCCGTGACCTTCTCCGTTCCGCTGTTGCTGGAGGAGGTTTACTATCCCGGTCCCGATGGTCGGATCACCATTCCCCTGCGCGCCTTCTTCGAGGCGCATCTCCACGCCCCCGACCTGAACGACATTCCCGAAGACGGGCTGCTACTGACCGCATACACCTATTACCTCGACGGCAACGAGGCCGGCAGCTTTCATGTGCTGCCCGGCGGGGTGGACGCCGGAGCAATCGACACCGCGTTGTTCCTGAAAGGCAACTTCCTGACCTGGCAGCCGCAGACCCGCCGCGTCAGCTACCATGAACCGCAGTGGCTACGGTACGTGGCCCTGCAAGCGTGTAGCGTGAAAGTGAAGGCATCCTTCGCCGAGGGCGATCCCGTCACCGTCACTTTCAAGGAGCTGGCCGAGCTGACACAATACAGCCTCGACCTAAACTATGGCCGCATCCGAGGGCTGTTCGAAAAGCAACCGACTTATTACGATGTCTGGGTGGAGGCTGCCGGCGGCGAGCGACTGAGCTTTGTGCAGCGGTACGTGCTGCGGGAGGAGGTTGCCGATACCGTGGACTTCTTCGTCTTCGAGAACAGCCTCGGCGGGTTCGACACGATCCGCTTCACCGGCGACCGCAAGGAGGTGGCAGAGGCCGAGAGCCTGAATGCAGTCTTCGACGGCGACACCGGCGAGTACGGTGTAGACTATTCGAAGGCGTGGAAGAAGTATACGGGATATATCCCGGATGAACGCACAAAAGTCTGGGTGCTGGAGTTCTTCAGCAGCTGCCGTCGCTACCACTTGGGTGCGGATTCGCTGAACCGCATATTCGTGACCAAGCCGAAGCTGGAGGCGACCAGCGACGAAGTTGCCGGGTATGAGTTCACCTTCGCCTACTCTCACCAATCCAAGTACCTGAACATCGCGCGGGATGAGCTGCCGGAGCGGCTGGAGATCGTGGGACCCGGTGACGAGCTTTTTTTTTGACGCCCCGCCTGAATGAGTTTCCGCTACTGGATCCGACGCAGGACATCCTGATCCCCGGTCAGTATCCCTTTACCGAGCAATGGGGCGTGCTTTCGCTGGCCTCGCTGGTGGCGACACTGACGACCGGCGGAGGATCAGGCAGTAACGGGACATTATATCACGACCAGCTGAAGAACCTCGACACCCCAAACCAGCATCCGATCAAGGCTATTTCCGGTCTTCAGGCGGCGCTCGACAAGAGGCTGGCCGCCTCGGAGTTTAATATTTTTTTGACGACATACAACAGCCATGTAGCGTCCGACGCGCACCTGACCGCCGAGCAGAAGTCCATCCTTTCGCGGTTCTCCATCAATGCCGACGGCCACCTGAAGATCGAAGGTAACGCCTACACCTCGGGCTGGCTGTCGCAGCTCGGCATGGCGGGAGGCGGTTCCGGCGACAGCTCGGGTGGCGAAGGAACCATGTATCATGACAAGCTCTTAAACCTCGACTATCCGGACCAGCATCCCATCGCGGCTGTGATAGGACTGCAAGCGGCGCTTGATTCGAAGCTTGAGATCTCCGCAATCTCCTCTTGGGCGCTGCAACCATTAAAGCCATCGTATGCTTTCAGTGAACTGACTGATAAGCCAACGACACTTTCCGGTTACGGTATCACAGACGCGATGACCACCAAAGATATAACTACGGCATTGGCAGGAAAAGCATCCACCAGCGAACTGAATAATTTCCTCCCGCTGACGGGGGGTATTATAAATGGTGAGTTGGGCATAATAGGTAATCCGCAGTATCGCGATGGCGGGAAAACCATCATCGGGAGAGACGACCTCGGAGCATGGGTGAATAGTATTAATAACGAAGGGAAAACCACAGCGCAACTACGCCTGCGAAACGACGGGCGCATCACGTTTTGGAAGCCGGAGTTCGGAGATAACTTTTGCGACATCTGGCATGCCGGGAACTCAAACCTGGCATCAATAGATTGGACTGCACATACCCTCCGGTGCGAAAACCTTATCATTGGAGGTCACACTATAACCTGGGATTCAGCCGCTAACGCACTCAAGATCGACGGTAACATCTATACGACCGGAACAGTAACTCAATTAGGTTAGATATGGCAATCAAAGATATACTACCAAGCAGCGGCCTCGGCTTTACCGATATGGCCGACACCTATGGCGTTGCGCGGACAGCCGATTTGGGCACCATGTATAAAAATGGGAACATCAATATGTTCTCGCTGAAGAAGCCGCAGTCCGGCCCCGGCATGTTCCTCGCCAATGCTACCGGCATCGATGATGACCACTCGCTGGTCTGCCCGTTATGGACTGATATGAACAACACCGTACCCGGCCCATGGAGCTACCGGCGGCCGTCTGGCGGAGAGGCGTCGCCCTACCGGGGCGGGGACAGCGCGGGATATTATCGGCTGGCGCGGCCCTTCGTGACTTCCGGTAAGATCGGCGGCATTACCTTCGAATGGTCTATACAGACTGCCGGGAACGGCGCATACGGGCCGATCATGACGCTGACCTTCACCCGGCCAACCCATCCGAACAATCTGCGGGAGCACCACGTGAAACAACACGGCACGCACCTTTCGCAGTGGTATTGGAGTGTACTGCTGAAAGGACGCAGCGGAGCAAGTTACCTGTTCGTGGCCGGGGAGACAGAGTTAAGCAGTCGGGTGGCCTATGCCAAATTGGGCGAAGGCAACGGGAACCGCATCGAAGCCTCCCTAACCGCCGAGATGGCCGACGATCTGAACGGCGGACAGGCGATCTTCTTTCTGTGGCTCCCGAACAGGGATATCGGAGGCATGTCGAATGCCGATTTGCAGGGCCTGCTGGGAACGGGCAAAATGATCGGAGTCTATGCCGGGCGAGATCCCGGTACGGGGGATATGTGGATCAATCCCGTACCGCTGGCTGTCACCCGTCGCTCCGGAAATGTGATGATGACCGGGGACTTGAATGTGGGATATAACTCCGTTGGCACCACGATACACGGGTATGCGGCCTTCCCCGTCAAGATCGGGATCACCGGCGGAGACAGTTCGATGGTCCATAGTTCCAATATGGACTGGAACGCTATATATACGCCGGAAGGGATCAATAAATATTTCTCTGCCTATATCCAGCTGGTCGAAAATCAAAGCTTGCGCTCCCGCAGCGTGACCCTGACGGCATACAAGGCAGTCTATCCCTCCGCAGCACTTGCTCCCGCGATCGACAAGGCGACGATTACGATCATGCAGGCCGCGCGCCCGATGGAGATCATCTTCAAACCGACGGAACTGGTTATCGAGGCAATTACTGGTACCGGCGACGTATTCTTCGATTGCCCCGCGGACGGCCAGTGGTATGTACGCGCCGTCACCACGCCGGAACTCGGGCCGACGGGCGGCAACCAGGTGCCGTGGGTACTCAAACTGCTCAAGTTAAGTAGCCAGGAGGGAGTGGTAAACTCACCCGTCGAAATCCCGATCAACTCAGAAAGCTATATGACCGGGCCGGCATACGTGAGGGTAGTGTGCGATGCGAACAGTACCGGCGCCGAGCGCACCGCCTATATCCATCTCTCGCACTCAGGCGGATATAATACACTGAAAATCACTCAATCTAACAGATAAAACAACTATGGGAACACTTCAGAACAAAGGGCAGAAGTCACGCGTCGAATCGTATGAACTGCCGGTGACGAACAAGGAGGGAACAAACCTGCTGATCTCCGGTGATGCCAAGATCGAAGCCGGGGTGCTTCGCGGCATCGAGAACGGCAGGGTGCTGGACGAATCGCAGCGGACTGACGGCGTGTTGCCGATCACGCCGTTCGTGATTTGGTACCGTACCACCGACGGACGGGTGGTGGTCACCAGCTCGGCGGAGCTGGGGCAAGTGGAAATAGCCGCGCCGTATATCCGCGAGTTCGTGGAGGCTGTCAAAGCCGAAATCGCCGCCGCTGCTGCGGCCATGGCAGCACCGGCGCGGATCGAAGATGAACCGACGGAACAGGAAGGAGGCGCGCGATGAAACAGATCTCGAACAACGAACTGTATGCCCTGTCGGGCATCTTATCCGGGATGACGGTCTGCGGGCCGGGCATCCCGGCGGAGGTGTCGGCCAAGCTGATCGAAGCGGTATGCCAGGTGCAGGAGGAGGCGCAGAAACTTCGTGTGAAGGTCGACACGATTCGCGACAAGACACGTCCCATGGGAATCGAACAATCGGACCAGATGACGGATGAGCAACAGCGCGAGTGGGAAAAGGCGATTGCCGGACAACTGGAGATTCTTGGGAGCAAGCCTGCGGCGGTGAAGCTCGCACCGCTGACACCGGAAGAGTTCCGGCAAGCGGTGGCTGCTTCACCGCTCACGGGGCAGGCGGCGGTCTTGCTCCGCCGGGCGTTAGTCGATAAGGAAGGAGGTGGGAATGAATGAGGTACTGATCGAGACGCTCAATGTCGGCAGCTTGAAACGGATGCTTGCCATCGTGCTGGTTCTTTGGTTCCTGATGCTTATCGCCGTACTGGTCGATCTATGGACTGGAGTAGAGAAAGCCAAAGCCCAGAAAGAGTATGTGGATAGCGGCGGCTTCCGGCGGACTTTCGCAAAGGTCGGAGAATATTGGCGTGTACTGGCTATGCTACTGCTGGTTGACATCATCGGCAACATCTTTCCGTGGTACTCCTTTCCTTTCGCCTCGGTGCTCGGGACTGTGGCCGTGATCGCCATCGAGTTTCGGTCTGTCATCGAGAATCTGCGAGCGAAGCATTCGGCAGCAGCCGGTATCCCGGATATGATAAACCGGATAATTCACTGCAAGGATGCTGCGAAAGCCGCCGAACTCTTGAAAGAAGTGAAGGAGATCACTGACGCCGGGAAGCAGGAGAAGTAAAGAAAATGTGCGAAGGTATTCTACTCTGCTGGGATATGCCCGGAAAACAGCGCTAATTAGTAACCAAAAACAGAATGACAAGATGGCAAAAGGACTTTCCAACAATAACCCCGGAAACATCCGTATCTCCGGGACTCGGTACCAGGGCGAGATACAGCCCTCGAAAGACAGGGCGTTCAAGCAATTCGAGTCGATGGCCTACGGGTACCGGGCCATGTTCATGCTGCTCTACACCTACCAGAAGCGGCACGGACTCCGGACCATCCGGCAGATGATCTCCCGGTGGGCGCCGCCCACAGAGAATCACACCGATAACTATATCGCTTGTATCGCAGAGTGGTCCGGCACGGGAGTGGACATCGGCATCGACACGCTGACAAAGAGCACGATGGTGCCGGTGGTGGCCGCGATGAGCAGGATGGAGAACGGGATTCCGGCTATGATGGCCGATGTGGAGGCCGGGTGGCAGCTCTTTATCGGGAAACCATGAAACACCTGATTCTCCTGCTGGCCGCCGCTGGCAATTTTCTGCCAGCGGCCGCCACGACCATCAACGCGACCGGATGGAATGCTGTATTCTGTACCGCTTCCGATTAGGCGATGACAGAGGCGCTTACCAAGTTAGAACCACAAACCAAATACCATGAGAAACATTATTCATTGCTGCCTGTCAATGTTGATCTGCATCGCGGTCGTCAGCTGCGGGACTTCGAAAAAGGCCCGGCAGAGCCTCCACGAAACGACAGCAGAAACCACGCAGACCGATGTGCGTGTCGAAGTCAAGCAGACTGCCAAATCCAAATCGCAAACCGTGGCCGAAGCCTCAAAATCCGAGTCCGAAGATACGCGCCGCATAGAGCTGGAGTTCGATACCACCAAGCCGGTGGACTCTGCCACCGGCACGCCGCCGATCAAGCGTGTGACGGTGACAGACAACCGACGCAACACTCAAACCGATGCTCGACAACAGACGGCCACTGCCGCCAAGCAACGAACGGAGGTGGCGATTCAGGACCGTAGCCATATGAATGCTCAGACTGAGAAAGTCGTCACGCAGGAAACTGAGAAGAAAAGCTGTTCGCTGTGGTGGCTCTGGCTGATCGCCGGGGCCATGCTGGCAGGACTGGCGGTGTGGGCGTGGAGGCGATATAAATGGAAGTTGTAGTAGATAGCGGTGCGGATTTCGAACCGTTTTTTTTCAAATCAGAAAATCAGTAAATTGCAGGACAAACCTTAATACATTAAATTATGGGAACACCTGACATACTTTATCACTATACATCAATGGAGGCGTTCTACGCAATAATGAAAGATGTCAAAAGCGCGGAAAGTGTAATTACTTTTTGGGCATCACATGTCAGCTTTATGAATGATCCCGGAGAATATATGTATTTAGCCAATGAAGTCGATAAACTGCTA
Source organism: Rikenellaceae bacterium (assembly GCA_020859745.1). Lineage (GTDB taxonomy): Bacteria > Bacteroidota > Bacteroidia > Bacteroidales > Rikenellaceae > Rikenella. Next base: position 1,971 of record JAJBVQ010000120.1, on the reverse strand, counting down.
TTGGAGCAGAGTTTATTCAATGATACTAATGGATCGGAAGAGCTAACGGATCATTTTAAGAGAGATGTACACGTAAGCGATCTACTTAATGGTCAACCTACTATATTCTCATTGTCAGAAAAAAAAGATGCATTACCTATGTGGCAAGCTTATGCTCAAAATGGGAAGGGCATTGCAATAGGTTTTGATAGAACAGAGCTTGAAAATATCGGTAATGGATGGTCATTACGTAAATGTAATTATCTATCTAATAAAGAATTAGAGGAAACAGGGATAATCGAAGAGATAAAAACTTGCGTTAAAACCGAATCGTTAGGTGATCAAGAAATTGATTTACTTGCTCTATATCGTGCATTAGAAAAGCGTATTTCAATTAAACACCCTGCATTTTCCCATGAAGAAGAGTGGCGTTTGGCGAAAAGTGATGTTTTAAATTACGAATACAGGGAACGTAATGGCTTGATTATCCCTTATTGCAAACTTGAACTAAAAGCCAGTATGATAAAGGAAGTATGGATTGGACCAACTGCCTATCCTTTACTCTCAGAAAAATCTCTGCAACTTTTTTTGCATAGTAGAAATATTAGTTATGAGCTATATAAATCATTTGTGCCATACGCAAACTTATAATGGTGGAGAAACGGCAAGAGTATCAAGACTAAATAGTAACAACAAAGAATATTGTCCATAAAATCACGAATTGCTGTTTGCAATTCGAAATACTGATAACGAGCGGCTTTCGGGGCGCTTTTCTTTTGTCCGAACTGCTAAATATTGGTGAATACCGGGTTTCCCATCCCCAGACCGACAGATCCTCTTTCCCAGAGGTCTTTTTCATTCTGCCCTTTCCAATATTTTCGGATCTCGCGGGTTCATCTTCAGGAATCCCGGATCGACCGTGTAAGCCTGCATCGCCGATTCGTCGTAAGGTGTGAACAGTTTCTTGAGCGTCCCCTCGTCCGCCAGCGGGTCCAGCCACAAATTCTCTTCCTCTGGATGCAGGATCACCGGCATCCGGAAGTTGGTGTTGTGGATAAACCGCATCATCGGGTTGGCATCCGTGGTCAGGATCGAGAAAGTGTGCAATTGCTCGTCCGTGACCGGATTGTGCCAAGTATCGTATATCCCGGCAAAGGAGAAGATGCCCTCCTTCTTCAGGGAAATAAAGTAGGGTATCTTTTTCCCGCCCTCGTGCCGCCAGTCAAAGAAACCGGTGGCGGGAACCAGGCACCGCTTATGCTTCACGGCTTCGCGGAACGAAGGTTTCTCGAAAACCGTCTCCGAGCGGGCATTGATCGTCCGGTTGCGGATCGTTACCGCCTCCTCCACATCCTTCGTCCAGAACGGGACCAAGCCCCAACGAAACATCTGTATCTCGGTATCGGTCGTGACGACAGGACACTCGGAATGGGTGAAAGCTGAGATATGGTAGGTCTTGATATAATCCTCGACTTCCCGCTTTTCTCTGCGGTATCTGACGGCCAGCTCGTCGGGCGAGGCGACCAATGAATAGTGATAGCACATGGCGACAGCTTTATTCTATCGTATCTGCCATTTTGGTGCCGAAAAAATAAGTGTCCGACCTTGGCATTCGGGTTCTTTTCTGCATTTTTTATCCGGATTTTTGCATAACGATCCTCCGCCCTATATATCAGAAAGCTTTCGGACGGACCGGAAATCTATTATTTATTTTACAATTTATCTTATGGAAAACATGAATGAAAGAACCAACGCCGAGCATATTGCGGCACAGGCTCTCGAAACCGTCCTTGTCAATAAAGTAGACAAAGAGGTGGGCAAGGGCCTCTCTTCGAACGACTACACGGATGCTGAGAAAGAAAAGTTGGCCGGGCTGGAAAACTACACCCTGCCGGATTTCACCTACCGCAACCTATGTATGAACAGCCGCGGCGACAACCTAAACTGCTGGCGATCCGGATCCTCGTACAGCACTCTAAAGATTGATACCGC
>JAJBVQ010000075.1 GCA_020859745.1 Rikenellaceae bacterium | reverse complement strand
TCCAGAACAGCAGCCAGATTGCGCTCAAAAACGGCATGACGTTGAAAAAGCTGTCCGGCCAGCTCAATGCCATTCGCCAAAACTCCGATAAGCCGCTGGTTATGATGGGCTACCTGAACCCGGTGATGCAATACGGCATCGAGGAGTTCTGCCGCGACTGCGCCGAGACGGGTATCGACGGCGTCATCATTCCCGACCTGCCTTTCGCCGACTACCTGCGGGACTATAAACCGGTCGCCGACCGCTACGGCCTGAAATTCATCATGCTCATTACGCCAGAAACCTCCGAAGAGCGCATCCGCCTGATCGACGAGCATACGGACGGATTTATCTATATGGTCTCGACGGCGGCCACGACCGGCACTCAAAACGAATTCAGCCGGAACACATTAGACTATTTTCAACGAATCAACGGCTTGGGGTTGCGCAATCCGCGCCTGATCGGGTTCGGCATCTCGAACAACGCCACCTACACGGCGGCCCAGGCTGCTGCGAACGGGGTGATCGTCGGAAGCGGCTTTATCAAAGCCCTCACGGCATCGCCGGACAACATTCCGCAAGCTGTCCGGCAGTTGTTAGGACAACTGCGAAAATAGGCCTATCTTTGTGGGCCGGAAACCGGGATTCCCCGGGGGCGCCGGCCCGTAAATATTCCCCGATATGGCCCAACAAGCTTCACCCCTGCTTTTAGGTACCGAAAAGATATCCACCCTGCTGCTGCGCTATGCCATCCCGGCGATCATCGCCATGACGGCTTCGTCGCTCTACAATCTGGTGGACAGCATCTTTATCGGCCACGGGGTCGGGGCCATGGCGCTGTCGGGGCTGGGCATCACCATGCCGCTGATGAACCTCGGCGCGGCGTTCGGCTCGCTGGTGGGGATCGGGGCTTCGACCCAGCTCTCCATCAAGATGGGGCAGAACGACCAGCAAAGCGCTCTGCTGATACTGGGGAACGTCATTATCCTGAACACGCTGATCGGGTTGGCCTACACGGCGGTATGCCTGCCGCTGCTCGACCAGATACTCTATTTCTTCGGGGCCAGCGGCAACACCATCGGATACGCGCGGAGTTACATGCTCATTATTTTGGCGGGGAATGTCATCACGCACGTCTACCTGGGGCTGAACGACATGCTCCGGGCGTCGGGCTATCCGGGCAGGGCCATGGCGATCATGCTGACGGCGGTGATCCTGAACTGCATCCTGAACGGTATTTTCATCTTCTGGTTCGAATGGGGCATCGCCGGGGCGGCCTGGGCGACCATTCTGGCCCAGGTCGTAGCCATGGGGCTGGAACTGAAACATTTCCTGAACAAAAAGAGTTTCATCCATTTCACACGCGCCACCATCCGCCTCAAACGGACCATCGTCAAGGGCATCCTTTCGATCGGGATGGCTCCGTTCCTGATGTATGTCTGCTCCAGCGTGATCGTGATCCTGATCAACAAATCGCTGATGCAGCACGGCGGCGACCTCTATATCGGGGGGTACAGCATCGTCAACCGCATCGCCATGCTGTTCGTGATGATCGTGATGGGGCTGAACCAGGGGATGCAGCCGATCGTGGGCTACAACTTCGGGGCGCGTAAGTTCGACCGGGTGACCAAAACCTTGAAATATGTCGTGTGCTGTGCCGTGGGCGTCACCACGACGGGATTCCTGATCTGCCAGCTGTTCCCGCAGTATATCACGATGCTGTTCACGGACGATGCCGACCTGATCGCCATCTCCAGCCACGGGCTGCGGGTGGTGTTGGCCATGTTCCCGTTCGTCGGGTTCCAGATGGTCACCTCGAACTTCTTCCAGTCGATCGGGATGGCGCCGAAGGCCATTTTCCTGTCGCTGACACGGCAGCTGATCTTCCTGGTACCGTTCCTGCTCATCATGCCGGGCTTTTTCGGGCCGGACGGCGTCTGGATGAGCATGCCGATGGCGGATGCGGCAGCTACGACTTTGGCGGCGATCCTGCTCTGGAAGCAGTTCCGCAAATTCCACCGGATGCACGCCCGGCAACAACAAGTAAGCAATCAATAACATCCACGCATATCCCATGGAAAAACCCCGTTTCGTCATTACCATCAGCCGGCAGTTCGGAGGCGGCGGCCGCGAGTTGGGCCACCGGCTGGCCGAAGCGTTCGGCATCCCCTATTACGATAAGGAACTGATCGCCGAGGCTTCGAAAGAGAGCGGGCTCGACCCGGAATATTTCGAAAAGGCCGACGAGCAGGCTCCGGGCAGCCTGATACGCGCACTGGGCGCCAGCCTGATGATGAGCGGCGGCGCGGTAGGGGCGGAAAATGCCTTGGCGGGGGAGAACATCTTTAAATTCCAATCGGACGTGATCCGGGAGGTCGCCAAGAACGGATCGTGTGTGATCGTGGGACGGTGCGCGGATTACATCCTGCGCAACGAGCCGCTCTGCATCAGCATATTCATCTGCGCTTCGGACGACGACAGGATAAACCGGGTCATGCGCTGCCACGGGGCCAAAAGCCCGAAAGAGGCGCAGGAGATGATGCGCAAGACGGACAAGAAACGGGCCGGATATTACAACTTCTACACGGATAAGACGTGGGGGTCGGCTACGTCCTACAACCTTTGCATCGACTCGTCGGTGCTGGGCATCGAAAAGACCGTCGGGGTGATACGCGATTACGTGGAACAGCGCATCGCCGCCGTAGTGACGGCGGCACGGTAAGTCGTTATCCGATCGTTTATAAAAACGCGTACCCCGCACCATTACTATTATTTTCTTATTAGCTTTATGCGACGAGCGTAGCGAGCCGTGCGGGCCGGACGCCTCCCCTCAGGAGGCTCGCAATCGTGGGGTAATTACAGCCTCACGCTCGGCGCGAGAACGCGCACCGGGCGTCCAGCCAATCGACTTATCTTATTAAACAGAACAGCGATCTCCCACCTAAGAAAAAAGGTGTACTCATAAACGATCACTTTACGGTTCGGTATCCGAGAGCAGGGCGTCCATTTCATCGGCCAGCCGACGGCGGTCGAACCAGCCGTCGTCCTCGTCCGGAATGAAATCCTCCTCCGCCCTATTCGTCGGCAAAGGCAGGCACTCCATCTCCCATGGCAGGACAGTCGGGCGGCCCGCGCCCCCCCCCCGCCCGGGGAGCGCCCGGGGCCGGCTGGAGCGGGACAAGTCGGGGGGCGAGGGGGCGGGAGGA